>JAUIKB010000028.1 GCA_030430975.1 Polyangia bacterium | reverse complement strand
CAGCGACGGATCCTGCTGCGGCCGCGGCGCCGGCACCCGCCGCCGTCGCCCCGCCGCCGATGCCGGGCGCATCACCCGCCGTCGCGGCCCCGCCGCCGATGCCGGGCGCGTCACCCGCTGCCGCGGCCTCGCCGCCGATGCCGGGCGCGTCACCCGCTGCCCCGCCGCCGATGCCGGGTGGTCCACCGCCAATCTCGGCCGGCGCCGATGCGCCGCCGACCGAGGTCGCCCCCGTGAGTATCGACATGGATATTGATGTCGACTTTGATGAGGCGGTCTCGGAGGCACCGACGCCGGCGCGTGACGTGCCGCCTGAGCTCCTCTCGACGCAAATGTCGCGTGTCGATCCTGACCAGGTGAGCGTGCCGCCTCCGCCTCCTAAGGTTCAAGTGCTCGAAGGCGCTGAGTCCGAAGAAGGTCCGCCGTCCGGGCGCAGCGGTGTGCGCGCCGCGAGCTATCTCGACACAGATGAGGTCGTCACCTCGGCTGATTTAGAGTCGCTTCCGCCCGAACTCGCCTCGCAGCTGGGTCCGGTCGCATCGATCGATGGCCCGGCCGATCCGCCGCCGTTGCCGAAGTCGTCGCCCGTGGCCTCGGCTATTGTCCCCACCGAGGTGACGCCGCAGTCGATCGACGTCGATTCGCTCGTCGAGTCGACTGCGGTACCGGCCGAGGAGGTATTCGGAGCGAACGCCAGCGCCACACTTCCGCCCGTTGATGATGACGAGCTGCTGTCGTCGATGCCGCCAACCGGCGCTGAGACGCTCGACGCAGCATCGTTGTCGCCGTCGACCGCCGCAGCGGCGCCGGAGCGCGATCGCAAGCCGCCGCCACCGAAGCGCCCACCGCCCCCGCGAGGCGCGAAGGCGATGCCACCGCCGGCAAGGCCGAAGCCGCCGCCTCCCCGTCGCCCGGTGTCCCCAGGCGAGCGTCCCAAGGCTCCACCGCCACCGCCCCGAAAGGCTGGCGCGGTTAAGGCTCCGGTACCGAAACCGCCGGTTCCGAAGGCGAAACCGAGTCCGGAACCGGAACCGAAACCGAGTCCGGAACCGAGTCCGAGTCCGGAACCGAACCCGAGTCCGGAACCGAAACCGAGTCCGGAACCGAAACCGAGTCCGGAACCGAGTCCGAGTCCGGAACCGAAACCGAGTCCGGAACCGAAACCGAGTCCGGAACCGAAACCGAGTCCGGAACCGAAACCGAGTCCGGAACCGAAACCGAGTCCGAAACCGAGTCCGAAACCGAGTCCGACGGCCGAGGCACACGGCGAGCATGAAGCGCCCACGGCGCCGGTCAACGCCATGCCGGAGCCGAGTCCCGAACCCGAACCCGAACCCGAACCCGAACCCGAACCCGAACCCGAACCCGAACCCGAGTCCACCGGCGGCGCCCGTGTGGAGGGCGTGAGCCTGCGCGAGGTACGGGGTCTGGAGGATCTACCCGACGAGGCGCAGGCGCAGTTGGCCGAGGACGCCGAGGTGCGCGAGCTGGCCTTGGAAGAAGAGGTCAGCGGTTTTGAGGTGGCGCTGGTGACTGCAGGTTCGGTGGCTGTCACGCCGGCGATCGACGACCTGCCGGCCGCTCGCGCCGGGGTTGGAGACGTTGTGTTCACTACGGGCAGTCTCGAGGACGGCGTTGCGCTGCGGGTAGTGGCGGCCGAGGAGCACACGAGAGTTGCCGTGTGGAATAGTTTTGCCTTGGAGGCGGCGCTTGCGGATTGTCCTTGGGTTTCGGACGAGCTGCGGCGGGTCGCCGACCGATTTCAGGCCTTGGCCGGCGCCACGATGGGCGTGCTCGGAGAACGCCTGGACGAGGGACTCAGAGAGCTGGTCACTCAGAAGCTCCAGGTGCGAGTTCTCAACGCAGATGACGAGCTGATCGAAGAAGGGACGGCGGTTCCTGGGTTCAATGTGGTCGGTGCTGGCAGACTAGAAGTGCTCGAAGCGTCAGGCGCTGTCACTGAAGAGCTCGGCCCCGGGGATATTCTGTTTGCGGCTCAGGTGCTCGCAGCAGGTCCGGCGCCCGCGACAGTGCGGGCCGGCGCGGGCGGCGCGCTGCTGCTGGCTGGGGACAGAATGGTCGCCCACGAGTTGATGGTGAGTGTCCCGCCGCTGCTCGAGATACTCGCCGGCTAGAAGTCCGCTGGCTCATCCTCGGCTTCGGGGCGGATCTGCCAGACGAGCTCCTGGTTGCCTTGGGCTCCAGCGAATCGCAACCCGAGCCAGCGCGCGCCGTTCGAGATGGTGGGGCGGCCGTCGGCGCGGTGACTGGGGAAGCGGATGCGGTATGCGCGGCGCCACGGATTCGTATACGGAAAATAAGTACGCTCGATCGCGCCGGGACGCTTGATGCTCTCGATTTCGGACGGAGCCGTTTCGTTACCGCGGTCGTCGATGAGCCGGACGATCCAAGCCGCTTGCTCGGCTTTGAGATCCGACCACTTGTGGCGGCTGCCGTACAACGCCGCGTAGAACACATGTTGTTCCTTTGACTCGAACAGCGAACGCTCGAGCAGCTGCTTGCGTTGATCCACGGTCAGGCGATAGTCCTCGGCGTAGCGAATCGCGTACGCCCAACGAAAGTCCCAGGACTCGTAGGTGGCGGTGACGGACAGCACGTTGTCGAGTTTGTTGACTCGGATCAGGTCGTCGGAGCGCGTCCAGCGTTTGAGGACGGTTTCGTAGTCTGTCGCGACGTACTCGCGCGGGCCCTGCTCGAGTGACACCGTCTCGCGAGCGCACGACATCGCGAGCGCGCTGAGCGCGATCGCGGCTACAGAGACGTGACGTTCGAACATCTACCGCCTGTTATACGACGAGATTGGTGCTGCGGCGGAGCAAGCCGGTTTGCAGTGCTTTTTTTAGCGCGCGATGTGACCGACTGTGGCCGGGCCTGTGGGCTTTGACCGAGCCGATCGGAGGTCCGCCGAACAGGTACAGGTCGCCGATTAGGTCGAGCAGCTTGTGTCGCGCGAGCTCATCGAATTCCGCGGGTGAGTCCCCGAGTTGCCGCCCGGAGTCGAACACGATCACCGAACGCAAGTTGACGTACTGCGCGCGGCCGGCGGCCTCGAGTCGTGCGCGGTCTTCGTTGAAGCCGAAGGTGCGCGCCGGCGCGATGCGGTGCGCGAAGTCGCGGGGCGAGCCATCCCAGCGGGCCTCTTGCAGACCGTAGTTGCCGAGTTGACTCCTGAAGTCGATGGTCACCTCCACCTCACGGCCTGTGCCGGGTTCGAATTCGTAGACCGACTCGTCGATCTCGATGCGACCCGCGCGGGAGACCTTCAATTCTGGTGGCGTCGTCGGTAGTCCGAGCACCTGCAGTGCCCGCGCGAGGTCAGCGGCACCGCCGTCGAGCAGTGGAATCTCCCGCCCGTGGATGCGCAGCTCCACGCCGCGGTAGACGCTTAGCCCACCCAGCGCGGCGAACAGATGCTCGACGAGATCGATCTCCACGTGCCCCGCCGCGACGCACACGCCCTGATCGCTCCGCGTAACCTCCAGCTCCTGACGCGCCACCACGACGCCGCCCTGAGCGAAGCAGACCGGACCCGGCCGACGGAGCAGGGTCACGCCACAGTTGCGCCCGCAATGCAGCGCCGGTCCGTGTAGCGAGACGGTCTCCACGCAGCCGACTCTACAGCACGCTAGCCGCGGGGCGGCTACCTACGGACCGCGCAGATCGTAGACGCTGACGATCGCGATCAACGTGAGCATCAGCAGTAGCCCGATCGCGTGGACATTGGCCTCGACTTTGGCGTTCGGCCGGTGCCGCGTGACGGCTTCATAGCCGAGAAACATCAGTCGCCCCCCATCGAGCGCCGGGATCGGCAACAGGTTGAACGCTCCGATGTAAGCGCTGAGCAGCCCCAAGAAACCGAGCAGTTGACCCCAGCCGCGGTCGGCGGCCTTGCCGACTTCTTTGACGATTCCCGGCGGGCCTTTGAACTCGGGCTTTTCCTTGCCGGAGATAATGCGCGCCATCCCCACCACAAACATCTGCACGACCGTGGCGGGTTGCTTGATCGAGAGTTTCAGCGCCTTTTTCGTAGGCATCGCCTGGGTCATCAGGGTTACGCCGATGAATCCAGTCCCGGCTTTGCTGCGTTTCGGTGTGACCGGCAGCACCAGTTCCTTGCCGTCGCGCTCGACCGTGAACTTCAACGGCTTTTCAGGGTTCGCTACGACAACCTTGCGCAGTTCTTCGAACTTCGTGATCGGCTTGCCCTCGATGCCCTTGATCAGGTCGCCGCTGCGTAGGTCGGCGCTTTTGGCGGCACCATCCGGGAGGACGTCGACGTGCATGGTCTTGACCGGTTCGCCGCTGATCATGTTGGCAGCGAAGAACAGGACCGATGCGAAAGCGTAGTTTGCGAAGGGTCCCGCAAAGATCGTTGTGATACGGCCGATCAAGGATGCATTCGCGTAGCTGCCCTTGTCGTTCGGATCGACTTCTTCGAGGGGGTTCATGCCCGCGATCTGGACGTATGCCAGGAACGGAATCAGGGCGATCTGGTAGACGGTGGGACTGCCCTTGGGCTGGTGCTTCCAGATCGCCGGTCCGAACCCGATGCTGAACCGGATCACCCGCATCCCAAACGCGCGCGCCGCGAAGTGGTGGCCAGCCTCGTGAACAACCATCAGCAGCGCGAGGCCGAGGATCCCGAGGATGATCGAGGACGCCGTCATCTGCTCTTTCTATAGCCCTCCTGGGCGTCTACCGCCATCACCCTGGACGGTTCGGAGCTGCTCTCCTACGGGATACTGGACGTGCGTAGAGACTTACGGCGCGGCGCCAGGCGCCTATTGCCCGAGCTTGACCGCGCTGCTAGGTTCCGCGCCCTTTCCCCGCTAGCGGCGGGAATTTTCCGGGCGCGCCCGCGCCCCCTTGTGAACGATCGCACCAAAGAGGTTTCGTAATGACTCAGCCCAACCTTCCGGCGGGAGCCCAGGCCAACCTACAGCTCGACGGTGGCGCCGCCATCGTCGCACCCGTCAGCGCCTTTCCAGGTGGCATTCCTGGCAACGCAATGATCGTTCTGCCGCTCAGCAAGCCGACGGACGACCTCACGGAAGGGCTCAAGAAGGGCCCGATGGCGGTAACCCAAGACCAGATGTGGGAGCTGCTCGGGTTCAATGGTCCGGCGGTGCAGGTGCAGGACGCTGAAGGTCGGCCGATCGCGATCGGTCTTGAAGATTTGCTGGGCGGTTTGGAGAAGCACTGGAAAGAGAACAAGGACGACCTCAATCGCGGTCGCATCTACGCCCAGGAGCTAATGAAGTACACGCGCCTCGCGGACGCCGAGAAAGTGCTTGCCCGCATCGTAGCCGCGGGTGGCACGGGCGAGGACTGGCTCGGACTGGGCGTTTGTCTGCTCCAGCAGGAGAAGTTCGACAAGGCGGAGAGCACCCTCAAGGGCGCGGCTAACCTGCTCAAGGAGAACCCGTTCCCGTCGTTGCACCTAGCCAAGGCGTACAAGGGACTCGAAGACGCGACCAAGGAGCGAGAGATGATCGAGAAGGCGATCACGATCGATCCCAACTGCGTCGACGCCTGGGCGTATCTGTTCTCTCAGGTGAAGGAATCCGACGACGAGGCGGCTGCAATCAAGACGCTGACCGAGCTCGCCGATGCGGAACCGAACAAGCGCAGCGCCGCACCGTTCATCGCGGTCCAGGGCTTTTTCGCGGGTGAGGAAGAGACTCGCGACAAGGCGATCGAGTGGGCCGAAAAGGCGGTCGAGCGCAATTCAAACGACCCGCTAGCGCTCACCTGCCTGTCGGCGCTGTGGGGACAGAAGGGTGACCTCAAGAAGGTCGTCGAGATCCTGCAGCCCCACGAGGCGAAGATGGCTCGCGACGTTCGCCTGGCCAACAACTACTTCGAGGCGCTGTTCCAGAACCGCGAGATCGAAAAAGTCACCAAGTTTCTCAACGCGCTGGCCGGCTCGAATAACCGCGAGGTGAAGCAGTTTGCCGTGGAGCGCTCACGCGCTGTGGCTCAGTTCCTCCAGCAGCAGCAGCAGCAGCTCGCTGGTCAGAATCGACCCACGAGCTGAGGCGCGGGCTCGCGGCTTAGCGCGCGACGCTCAACAGCAATACGCTCTGTGCGGACGCAGGCGGCTTGCTTTCACAGAGCGTGTGGATCCCGGGATCGCTGGGTCGGACGACTTCGAGTCGGCGACCCCCGGGCAGATCCCAGCCGCTGCGGGGCTGAGCGCCGAAGCCTTTACTCGATAGTCGTGTCTTGTAGAACGCGACCACCTTCGAGATCGTATCGCTCGATGCGAACGCGTCGCTTGATCGACTGCCCCCGCCGCGCATCGGCCCCTGCCGTGCGCAAAGGTGCTGGGCAGTCGGGTAGACCGGGATGCCGTAGCCGGCGAAGACCTTGGCGGCGCTGAGTGCGTGCCGGCGTGCGGGCGCTGGCAGCGGGTCCGGCAGATCGAGAATCAGCGGTACCTTCTTTTGTGCGCCGGCGCTCGTGGTACCGCTTGGGGCCGGTTCGATTGTCGAAACGCTCGGCGTCGCGGTGGATTCGCGTCGCACATCGATGCTGAATGCTGCCGAAGGCGCTCCGCTTGGTGCGGCTGGGGCCGGTTGCTGACGCGGCGTGTCATCCTTGCTGCAGCTGATCGCCAACATGCAAATCGCCACAAGAACGCTCTTCACAGCCTGATTTGGACGCTTCACGGGCCACAATCTTGGCCTAATAGGCCGTGGCAGGGTGGAATTTGATCGTGGATTCAAAAGCCCTGGTCAACGACAAGTATCGCCTGGTTCAGCGCATCGCCGCCGGGGGGATGGGCGAGGTGTGGGCGGCCACCAACGAACTGACGTCGCGCCGCTGCGCGATCAAGTTTCTTCTACCAGAGCTCGCGGAGAATCTGGAGGCACTGTCGCGCTTTATCGGTGAGGCTAAGACCACCGGTCGGCTTCAGCACCCGGCGATCATCGACGTCTACGATGCCGGTGCTATGCCCGACGGCACGCCGTTCTTGGTGATGGAGCTGTTGTCGGGGCAGTCGCTAGAGAGTCGGCTCATGGCGACTGGCGTGTTGCCGCCCGGGCTGACGTGCACCTATCTCGCTCACGTGGCGGAGGGGCTGGACGTGGCACACCGTGCGGGTGTTGTTCATCGGGACTTGTCTAGCGCCAATGTCTTTTTGGCCCGACCGAAGGGGGGCGGACCGCCGCAGCCAAAGATCCTCGATTTCGGCGTGAGCAAGAACATCGGGCCGATTTTCGATGGGACGGTGCGAACCGGCAACGGTGCCGTACTCGGCTCGCCCGCTTACATGAGTCCGGAACAAGCCAGCGGCGCGGAGAAGGTCGATGCGCGCACCGACATCTGGGCAGTAGGCGTGCTGCTGTATGAGTGCGTCACCGGAAGACCGCCGTTCACTTCTCAGAACTACAACGCGCTGATGCTATCGATCCTGTCACGGCCGCATCGACCGGTAACGGAACTCGTTCCGACGCTCGACTCCGAGCTGGCGGACCTCATCGAGAGCTGCTTGGTCAAGGATCCGGCGTATCGGATCCAATCGGCGGCAGAGCTGGCCGAGCGCCTGCGACTGCTTGCAGCCCGCTTATCGTTGACCGAACGCAGCACGGCCCCTCAGCGCCGGGCGAGCGACCGCGTCACGGCCCCGCCGTTGGGCCGCATGTCCGATCCGCGGTTCCTTGTCACGGGTGCCGTACCGCGCGGTGCGCGGGCGTGGCATTTTATCAAAGAGAAAATGCACACCAAGCGCGGCGTCGGCGCAGCGACGGCCGCCTGCAGCACCGCGCTGGGCGTGTTCATTGGTGTGTTTGTCGCGGCGGGCGATCCGGCGCCGGCTCCGGCGGCTGTTCTGCCGTCGGCGCCTGCACAAGATCCCGTACCGACGCGGCGCGCGCGTGCCGAGCTTCCTGCAGAGCGCTGCGTAGATGACAAGCCTGCCGCGAAGCCTGAGATCGAGGCGGAGTCGCTGGTTGAAGCGATGCGCACCGGGCTGGAGAGTCGGCCGGCCGCACGTCAGCCCAAGCCCCCGCGCTCCAAGCTGGCCCATCTGCCGCAATAGTCGGGTTTTTGCCGGCACCAAGCGGGGCTAGGTGCTGTAGTCTCCCGCTACGGGGCGGTGACAGTCCGCCCGATATCATCCATGGTTTCGTTTGTCCTAGCGGTTGGCTCCGCGCTGCTATTTTCGTTTCTCTGTTCGATTTCAGAGGCGGTCCTTTTGAGCCTCAGCCACGCCCAGGTTGAGTCGTTCGGCAAGAGCCGAACCGGCGACACTCTGCGCGAGTTCAAGCGCGAGATCGACGTGCCTATCGCCGCGATCCTGGTGTTGAACACTATCGCGCACACGATCGGCGCCTCGGTTGCGGGTGCTAGCTACGGTGAGGTGTTCGACGAGTCGACCCTCTGGATCTTCTCGCTGGTGTTCACGGTGGCCGTGCTGATCTTCACGGAGATCATACCTAAGACGTTCGGCGTGGCCGCGGCCGTCAAGCTGGCCCCGTTCGTGGCCTTCTTCGTCTACTGGCTCGCCAAGCTGCTGACCCCGATTCTATTCGTCACCAAAGCGCTGTCGCGTCTGCTCAGGCGGGGAAGCGACGAGTCGCCGGTGACGTCGATCGAGGAGATTCGGACTCTGGCTGCCCTCGGCCGCACGGAGGGCGTCGTAGGCCCACGCGTTGCGTCGATGATCGAAGGTGCGGCGTTGCTCAGGGAGCTTACAGCGTACGACGTGATGGTACCGCGTGGCGGCGTGGTTTACCTCAGTGAGGAACGCGCACTGGAAGACAACCTCGCGCTGATTCGCAGCACCGGGCACAGCCGATTTCCGTTCACCAAGACCGGTGATCTAGATGAGGTCGTCGGTGTGATCCTCACGAAGGATCTGATGTTCCAGCTTCACCAGACTCCAAATGAACCCCACTGGGAAGAGCTAGCGGGCGAAGCGCTGGTGGTCCCAGCATCCACGCCGCTCAACCTGCTGCTGCGCACCTTTCAAGAGAAGCGCCGGCATTTGGCGCTGGTCGTTGACGAGTACGGCGGCGTTCAGGGAATCGTGACCCTCGAGGATGTCCTCGAGGAGATCGTTGGCGAGATTCAGGACGAGAGCGACCGGGTTGACGCGACCATCTTGCGGCGCTCCGACGGCAGCTTGCAGTGCAAGGGTTGGGCTGAGACGCGAAAGGTATTCGAGCTCGTCGGCATCGACGCCGAGAGCGACTTTGTTACCGTGGGGGGCTTCGTCGCCGACCAGCTGGACCGTGTGCCGCGGGTGGGAGATACCGTTCGCTTCGCAGGCTGGGAGTTTATCGTTAGGGCCGCCACACCCCGACGGGCGGAGCGCGTAGACGTACGTCCGCTCCCCGGCTCGATTCCGCCGGCCGCGCCTTTGGAGAGCGATCCGGGCGTGCGCGACTCGGTACCGGAATCGCAAGAGCCGAAGTAAACCTCCGTAATCATGCGGATTTCGCTCGAGGTGAAGCCATAAACAAACAGGCTTGACTGTTTTTATGAAATCGCTACTCTGTGTCCATGCGCAGGAGGAGGAGGCGCCGGTCGCAGCAAGAGCGGACAGAGGATACCCGCGGAAAAATTCTCGACGCGGCCGTCGATTGTCTATTCCTCTACGGATATTCCGGCACGACGACGACGCAGATTGCCAAGCGCGCCAAGGTATCCCGCGGTGCGCAGCTGCATCACTTTCCAAGTAAGGCTGAGCTTGTTAGCTCGGCGGTTGAACACCTGATTCAACGCCGGATGGTGGAGTTTCGGGAAGCGTTCGATGCACTCCCGGAGGGGATCGATAGCGGCGATGCCGCGATCGACATCCTGTGGGGTATGGTTTCCGGTCGTACGTTCGGGGCTTGGCTCGAAGTAACCGTGGCGGCCCGAACCGATCGAGAACTCGCCCTTCACGTGGACGAGGTGACAGCGCGTTTCAACGATGGCGTGCGCGTGTTGTTTCGGCAGCTCTTCCCAGAGTTGCAGGAGCACCACGGATTCATCGACATCGTCCCCGACTATGTGTTCGCGGTACTGGATGGGTTGGCGTTGCATCATCTGCGCCAGGAGCAACCGGGCCGAGAGCAGTTGGTTTTAATTACCCTCAAACAGTTTATTAGGACCGCCGTGCAGGCGGCCAAGTCAGGCGAGTTCATACTTCCGGCTCCTGTTGGCGCGGGGTCGCTCGCCGTGGAGAAAAAAGATGCTGCAACCAGTGGACCAAGCGGGACGACGCTCCCGTAAACAAACGCCCGAGCAGATCATCCGGCGGCTCAGCGAGCAGTCCGTCAAGAAACACTTCGATGCCTACGAGGACATCGACTGGGATGACGCCAAGAACGCGATAAGAACCGACGATCCGCGCTGGGAAAAAGGCCCCGGTGATCCGCTCGGTCGGACCAGTTGGTACCAAGCGCAGTCGCAAGAGGTCCGAAGTCGCCTTGGGCTTCACATGATCGCTGTCCAGATGCGCCGCGGTTTGGAGTTCGAGAGCGTTCTGAAACGCGGCCTGCTCGAGTTCGCAATGACGATCGATGGAAGGTCTCCAGACTTTCGGTACGCGTACCATGAGGTCATCGAGGAGGCGCAGCACTCGCTCATGTTCCAGGAGTTCGTGAACCGCACGGGGCTTCACGTAGAGCCGCTTCCGGCTTCCATGCAGATGACGACCCGACAGATCGCCGCCCTGGGTCGTCGCTTCCCCGAGCTGTTCTTCATGTTCGTACTAGGCGGTGAGGAGCCGATCGACCACGTCCAGCGTGAGGCTCTGCGCAGCGATGGCGAACTTCACCCGCTCTTGGAGCGCATTATCCGCATTCACGTCACCGAGGAGGCGAGGCACCTGTGCTTCGCGCGCCTTTACCTGGAGCGAGAGGTTCCGCGACTGAGCCGCCTGCAGATGACCAAGCTTCGCACAGCGACGCCGGTAATCCTGGGCCAGATGGCAGGGCTGATGCTGGAACCACCGCGGCAGCTGGTCGAGGAATACGGCATCCCAGAAGACGTCGTCAAGCGAGCCTATCGTAACAACGCGGAGCACAAGCGAGCGGTCAACGCGAGCCTGGCAAAGGTTAGGGAGCTCAGCTGGCGACTTGGTATTCTCACGAAGCAATGGATGGGCTGGTGGCGCGCAGCGGGTATTCAACCCGAGGCGGATTGAGAGTCAGGTTTGACTCAATTGAGCTCAAGCTCTCTGGCGGCTCGCTCTTTGTCGACGATGTAGCGGAATTCCTCCGCTGCCCAGCGCTGCAGCGTTGCGGCGCCGAGTTTTACGCCGCAATCAGCGCGTGCCGCGCGCGCCCTCAGACGTCGCCGGATTACCTTTTCCACGGCCTCCGGATCTAAATCGAGGTTTTCCATCGGATGCTCCTTTCGAACGCACGCACCCCGGCCTCACCGGTGCGGACGCCTACTCGCAAGGAGTATCGACAGGCTGAGCGCCCGCAGCGATCCAGTCGAGCACGACCTTCTTTTCGTCAGCCGTGAGCGTTTCAACGGGCGGATCCAGCATGATGAAGGTAGCCGGCATGAAGTCGGTTTCCACCGCATTCTTGATGCGGTCAGAAACAACCGATCCGAAGAAGTCTGCTTGTGTGTCGCTATATGAGACGAGCGGGAAGGGCGCTCCATTCTCTGTCGGGTCTAAGTGGCAGCGTTGACACTTGTTTTTCAGCACCTCGGCGACGTCGCACGGGAGAAATTCCGCGGGTCCAGCGTCCGCGTCGCTCGTCGCATCCCCGGCAGCATCTGAAGCCCCGTCCGGAAGAGCGGCGTCAAAGTCCGGTATCGGCCCGCCGAGGCGGTTCAACTCCGTTTCGTGCTCACCACAGGCGAAAACCAGCGACACCGCGAGGGCAGTCGTCAACCATGGGAGGCGGCGCACCGCGGGATACTATCACGCGTGCGAGGGTCCGCACCCCGCCGCGGCTGGTCGATATACGGTGATGGTGGGGAAAGGCCGGTGGGTCGTTTCCGACCCACCTAGGATTCATTTGACTGCAGAAAACCCGGTAGTTCAGTGATCTCCATCAGTTGGCGAGCCATGACAGAATACGACCGTGCTGGATTTGACATCTGAACAGTCGCACAGTAGTTCTCTGTCCATCACCGGTGCTTGAACCGGTCTTCGATAAGGCCGGGCGTTCACGATGAGCGTCAGCGCCAAACCTTCGCTCCAGCCACGAGAGTTGCACGATGGAAGACAAGCAAAAGATGAAGAACCTCGAGCTCGCAATCGCCAGCGTCGAGAAAGAGTTTGGACGCGGCGCCATCATGCGACTCAAGGACGGCGACAAGATGGGCGGCGACGTGCCGGTCATCCCGACGGGTTCGCTCGGACTAGATATCGGCCTGGGAATCGGTGGGTATCCGCGGGGGCGCATCATCGAGGTGTTCGGCCCCGAGTCGAGTGGCAAGACCACGTTGACCCTGCACGCGATCGCCAGCGTCCAGCGACAAGGCGGTGTGGCGGCATTCATCGACGCCGAGCACGCGCTCGATATCACCTACGCCAAGAAGCTCGGCGTCAAGACGGATGAGCTCTTGATCAGTCAGCCGGACTACGGTGAGCAGGCGCTGGAGATCGCCGAGATGCTAGTGCGCTCCAACGCGGTGGATCTGATCGTCGTGGATTCGGTTGCTGCGCTGGTTCCTAAGGCCGAGATCGAGGGCGACATGGGTGACTCGCATGTCGGGCTGCAGGCGCGCTTGATGAGCCAAGCTCTTCGTAAGCTGACGGGCTCGGTGTCCCGCTCGAACTGCTCGATCTTCTTCACTAACCAGATCCGAATGAAGATCGGCGTGATGTTCGGTAGTCCAGAGACGACGAGCGGCGGCAATGCGCTGAAGTTCTACTCATCGGTGCGCCTCGACGTGCGCCGCATCGGTGCCATCAAGGAAGCGTCGAAGGAGCGCAAGGGTGACGTGAGCATCGTAGGCAACCGCACCCGCGTGAAGGTCGTGAAGAACAAGATGGCGCCGCCGTTTCGCGAGGTCGAGTTCGACATCATCTATGGCAAGGGTGTTAGCCGTTCCGGCGAGGTCGTCGATCACGCGGTGGATGCGAACATCATCCAAAAGAGCGGCTCGTGGTTCTCGATGGGCGAAGAGCGCATCGGTCAGGGCCGAGACAACGCGCGAACATATCTGGAGGAGCGCCCCGCACTGATGGCGAAGATCGAACAGCGCGTGCTGGAGAATCACGGCATCGTTCGCAAGCTCGATACGGACGATGCTGACGACACCGCGACCAAGCCTTCGCCCGAAGGTAAGGCTTCGCCAAAGCCGGTCAAATCAAACGGTAAGGCTCGCGCCCGCTCGAACTAGCAGTCACTGCAGAGTCGCTGTTTCCGCAGCGACCAACGTATCCCGGCGCCCCAAGTTGTAGTGTTCGATGCCTCCGACTTGGGGCGCCTAATTTTTGTCCGGGTGTCGGGTTCGGGTGTCGGGGAGTCGGGGTCGGCCGTCTAAAGCAGCTGACAACGCGCGCACGTGTGCGCCCTCGCGAAGCGCAGGCGCCCGCTACACCCGGGACGGGTCACCTCTGCCCGTCTTGGTTTTGCGACCGGGGAGCGCCGCGGTTGCGCGGCGCTGTGATGGTTACCGGCTACGCCTCATGGCAGAGCTGACCGCGGTGGACGGCGTTGCAGGTCGCTGAGTTAGACACGCCGCGCGGCGGCAGCGAGCCGGCGCCGCGCAGCGGCGAGCAAAGAGTCAGATCTCTAGGGCCAGGCCCAGCATCCAGGTGTTCGTGCCGACCTGCAGCTTGTTCGAACCAAACCCATCCAGCTGGCTGAAGTACCACTCGACGAACACGTACGAGCTATTCACGCCCATGTTGGCGTCGAGCTGCACAGCGGCTTCCGGGTCGAGAAAGTCGAGTTCGAACATGCCGCCCAGCGCGAATTGATATCCGTAGGAAGTGCCTTTGCCTCGAATGCCTTGGTCGTCATAGGCGGCCCGCTCGCCGTCTCGGGCGTCCCACCATGCGTAGCCGAGGCCGAGCTTTCCGTATGGGACCAACGGGATGTGGAATTCGCGCATGAGCACGTCCACGCGCAACACGCCGACCAAGTACACGGGATTGATCGCTAGGCTCGTGTCCTGTTCCGATGCCCCTGTCCCGTCGGACTTCTGGGCGGTTGCGGACGCGCTCGTGTAGCCGATGCCGATTCCGGGGCCGAGCGTGCCAAACTTGGGGATTCTGAGCGCCTGCCAGTCGACTTCAAAACCGACCAGGAAACGATTGTCGTCGCCAAACGTGTCGGCAAACGGCGTCGCGCCACCGAATTCATCGTCGACGTTCGGCAGGTAGCGCCCGACGCGCAACTCGAACGCGACGTTCTGCGGCGACTCGCGGTGGTCGTCGAGGCCGCCGTAGGCTCCAAACTCGTCGACGCCTTGTGCTGACGCGTTCAGGCTAAACGTACTGAGCGCGGCGGCGGCCGCGCCCGCGGCGAGCAGATGTGACCGCATCACGGGGTCCACCGTCGTCGTCTCAGCGCGAGCGCCCAAGCGGCCACGCCGAGCGCGAGACCCGCGGGGGCGGATGAACCAGCGTGGATGGCGCAAAATCCACCGCCCGCTTGTCCGCCATTGCGTCGGTACGTTTCGAAGAAGTTATCGACCTCGACGGGGGTGCCGCAGGCGATCTCGGATAGGGGCCCGACGTTTCCGACGCCGTCGTAGGCGGCGATGGCGACGGCGTAGCGCACGCCGTTGGACAGCCCTTCGACTTCGGCGCGACTGGCGTTGGACGACGTCCCGCACTGAGTGACGGTTGAGTCAGGCTCCATGCCGGGCACCAGCGTCGTCGACGTACAGTCGGTGCCGGTGATGCGCTCACAGTAGGCGTTGATACCGACCGAGTCGTCGATCGACGTCGCTGGCGTATCCCAACCGAGCACGAGCCGGTTTTCGCCAGCGCCTGCCGACAGATCGGTAGGCGCTTCGGGGCCGATCAGATCGTAGGCGAGCTCGCTCCACGTATCGCTGGCGGTCGCCGCGGCCATATCGCCTTCGGCGGTGAGCAGGAAGTACAGCGTGAGATTCGTCACGGCCGGTCCGACTTGGTTGGTGCAGTCGGCCGCGGTGCCCATCACCGGTCGAGCCATTGGATCTCGCGCGACGATGTCCTGGGCGTTGATCCGAACCGTCATGGTAGCGG
>JAUIKB010000998.1 GCA_030430975.1 Polyangia bacterium | reverse complement strand
CGTGGGAATATAGATTGTTGGAACAAAGTCCGTCCCGCCCGTCCGCAAAACCGATCGCACCGGTGGTGCGGGTGGTGCTGTTGATCGGTCTGGTCGCCGCTGTCGGCGCTTTGTTAACCAGTCAGGGCATCGCGGCGCGTCAGGGCGCTCCGGCACCCCCGACGAAGCGGTCCGAAGCTACCGTCTCGGCGAGCACAACGGCAAACCTGGTGCCAGCGGCCCCGCCCAGCAGCACCGTCCACGCTTTGGAGCCCCAACGAGCGCAAGATCCTGTCACATTACCTGCGGCAGCCGAACCGCGTCTAAAACCCTATTCGGTATCAGGAGACAAGCCAGGGTTTGTCCTTCCCGGCCAGGGGAACCACACATTTGTCTATCTCCACGGCTTCTGCGGTGATCCTAGGGCAATCGATGCGTGGGTCGCGGTGGCGGCGCAGTACGGCACGCTCGTCGCACCGGTCGGGCGGCTCGGCTGTCAAGGTCAGGTAGGGCGCTTCCGGTTCACGCGGGACGTGAAGTTCCTCGACTATCGAATCAAGAAGTCGATCAAGTCGGCAGCCAAACAGACGGGTCGAACGCTCTCCACCGAGCGGATCATCGTTCTCGGCTACTCGGACGGAGCCGAACGAGCGGGCGACCTGGTCTTTACCTACCCCAAGCGCTACCGCCGAGCCGTACTCATGTCGGCGCCAAAGGCCCCTTCCTACAAGAAGCAAGGCAGTCTGGAGCGAATGGTTGTGATGCGCGGTGAGCGCGAGTGGCAGCGGAACTACCGCCTCGCCGCCGAGGCCTTCGAGAAGGCCGGAACGCCCGCCGTCTTCCGGCAGTTCCCGGGTGCCAGTCACGGTGAGTTCGGCCCCGAAGCGCCGCGCGTCATGAACGAGGTGCTGAAGTTCATCACGGCGAAACGCCCGGTCGACCCGCAGAACTGACCCGCGCCTAGACCGCCTTACGCTTCACTTCTTCGCCGGAGGCTTGGGCGTGAAGACCGTGTACTGTTCGATGTGTTTCGCGACGTCGCTTGACTTGAAGTAGTACGGGAACGACTCATTTCGCAGCCACATTTGCAGCAGGTCATCGTAGTGAGGGCTGTCGGTGTCGTCCGACTGCCCGCCTGGCAACGCGTTGACCGCCCGGATGCCATCCGGATCCATTTCCGCAACGTAACGCATCTGTGGACCGGCCCCGTAATTGAAGTTCGTGCCGCTCGAACCGAACCCGGCCACATCGACGGTATAGCTCGCGCCACCGCGTGGGAACGGTCCCTGAGTGATGAACGCGGCGCCGGCGAACGCCCCGAATAGGTCCTGTGTTTGCATCCCGTGCAGCTGTCCCCAGCGCCAGGTCGTCATGTCCGCCGAGTCGAAGGCCTTCGATGACTCCAGCCACTCGAGTGCCTGTTTGAGCGACGCCAGCATCACGTCTTCTTTGGTTTCGACAACGTCCGTGGTCGTCACGTCATCGAACAGCGTCGCGCCGGTCTTCGAGTCGGATTCGTTCTCGAGCAGGTAGAAAATCGCACGCACCTTGGCAGACGTGCCGATCCCGGCGTCGTGGACCGCCAGATCGTCATCTAGCACGTTGTTCCGGAAACGCGTCACCCATGCATAGAAGATGCTCGACGCGACGGACGCTTCGATCTCGGCTGCGTCAGGCCCGCTATCCTTGCGGTACTCAGCGTCGACCCCCGAAGGCGTTGTAAAATCCCACTTGCGCAGGCGCTCGATAGCGTCGCCTAACCCCATGTCCGAGACGATCATCGCGTTGTCGTCAGCCGCCTTGAGCAGCATCGGAACCATTCGCTCGCCCTCAAGCGAGTGCGTGTCCGCCTGCAGCTCAACCATGTCCTCGAGCGTGATCTTCTTGCCATCCGCGATCATCTTCTTGATCGCCTGGGTGATCCGACCAGCGCGAAATCCGACCGCTCGGCTGTCGAGCAGGTAGTCGGGATCGTTGGTGGGGTCGTTGTCGATCAAGTTGCCCGCAACGTCGTTATTCGCGGTCACGAGCCAGCCGCTCTTGCTGTCGGTGACTTGAGGCACCTTTTCGGGCGGCAGAATGCCGTCCCATTCGCACGGTCCAGTTCCGTCCATCGGTTTGTACGGGGCGCAATCGCCGGTCACCTTCTTGCGGATCGGTATCCAGGCGTGCGGGAAGTACGCGCGGCCGCCATCGATATCGGCGGCGTTCCAGCTTTGCGCCAGCACGGCCATGTCCTCGAGCGATTTCTTCCAGGACGCGACGTCCGTCGCGGTATTGGTCCCCAGCACGGCGATGACCTCTTGATCGATCATGCGCCCGGTCCACTTGACGGTGAGTGCTTTGCCGTCCTTTTTCGAGCCGGCCAGGATCGGCCCGTGATGCGGAACGTATTCGATCACGTCCTCGACCACCTCCCCGTCCGCGCCGGGACCAACCTTGTACTTCTGCGGAAACTTCTCGATCTTGACTTCCTTACCCTTAAACATGACGGCATCACCCTTCGCGTTCAAGGTTTCCACATAGACATCCGTCACGTCCCAACCGGCGACGGTGGCGCCCCACGCGACCTGCTCGGTCTGGCCGATCACGACCCCGGAGATCCCCGGAACGCTGATGCCCATCGTGCTGAAAGCGCCGTCGCTTGGTCCGTAGAGGCGCGTGTCCAGATGCACGTGGTGAAACAGCGACGGAACGATGAAGCTCAGGTGAGGATCGTTGGCGACGATCGGAAACCCGCTCTTGGTGTGCTCGCCCGACACCACCCAGTTGTTAGACCCGAAGTGCTCCTTACCGTCGTCGTCACC
>JAUIKB010000997.1 GCA_030430975.1 Polyangia bacterium | reverse complement strand
AAGCGCCCACGGAGAAACACCGGCAGCGACCGCGCGACGATCAGTCGCTCGATTGGCCCGTCTTCATTCCACACGACGTTGCTGGACACGAGCAACCGGAAGCGTTTGCCATCGCGTAACTCGAGGATGCCCATGCGCTCGAGCGTGACCAGCCAGCGACGCGCCTTTTGATCGGACACGCCATAGCGTCGACAGATCGATGCCAGCGAATTGCGATTGACCAACATCCAAAAAAAATAGAAGAGCTCTACATCGGAGACGAGTTGACGCTCTTGCGCGGCGCTCAATCGATACAGTTCGGATTCGAGTTGCTCGCTCGCGCGCCGCGTAAGCTCCAGCATCGTCAGCCCGAGTGCGTCGCAGATCGCCTCGAGTCGGTCCAAGCTCATGCGACGCTGGGAGAACATCCGCTTGACGGTCGGTTCGCTCACGCCGATGCGTTCGGCGAGCTCCATGTAGGTCATGTCGCGCTCTCGCAAGACGTGCTTGAGGCTTTCGATGACGCGTTCGGATTCCTTCATGGAACTAGTATAATAATACGATACCGTACGTATTATTATCTAATACCTAGGGGTTTCGCGTTGGACGCCCGCGAATGGCTGTTCAACATCGACGGAATGAACGCGCCCATGACCCCGCCCGGTTTGAGACAACACACTATTCGCTGGACTGACCCCGCCGCGCTGGCGACCGCCGGCAAACGCTGCAGCGGGTTCGAATTCCTGTCGGCCATCGCCGCGGGCGAGCTCCCGCAGTTTCCGATGGCGGATCTGATCGGGTTTCGGTTGTGCGAGGTGCGCCGAGGCGAAGTCGTCTTCGAGGCTGACGTGGGCGAGCGCCACTTCAATCCGATCGGGTCGATCCACGGCGGCTACGCTGCTGTCTTGATCGACAGCGCTAGCGGCTGCGCAGTGTTTTCGACGATCGCGCTGGGCGACGCTTGGACGACGCTGCACCTGGATGTGGACTACCTCAGACCGATGCCCACGGCCGGCGTTGTGCGCTGCATGGGGCGGGTTGTCCGCGTCGGTGGCACGGTTGCGGTATCCGAAGCTGAAATCGTCGACGGCAGCGATCGCGTCTGCTGTAGAGGACATAGTCGGTGCTTGATTCGGCGCGTACAATCGGGGCGTGACTCAGCCGAGCCCGAACCAGCGGTTTGAACATCCGCGATTCGAGGTGTCCGAGATGCTGGGTTCCGGCAGCGACGGCGTGGTGTACCGCGGGCGAGACCGCGTCAGCGGAATGCAAGTGGCGATCAAGACGCTGCGCACCGCCAGTGTGCCGGAGGTCTTACGACTGAAGGAAGAGTTCAGAGTTCTCAGCGAACTCCAGCATCCGAATCTGATCCGCATCCACGACTTGGTTATCACCGATGATGCTTCGTTCTTCACGATGGACGTGTTCGACGGAGAGGACTTCGTGACACACGTCCGGAGCGTCGACGAGCCTGAACGTAGCGAGCGTTTCCTGCGCGCCACCGCTCAATTGCTGGACGCGATCGCCGCGATGCACGGAGCGTCGGTACTGCACCGAGACATCAAGCCATCCAATGTTCGTGTGTCTCGGGACGGCAAGCTGGTCGTGCTCGATCTGGGCCTGGCACGCCGGCTGAGTCCGCTGGCGAAACCGGAGCCCGAGACGATGGTCGGAACGCTTTCGTATATGGCGCCGGAAGTCGCTTACGGCGCTCCGGCCAGCGAAGCGACAGACGTGTATTCGATCGGCGTGCTGCTTTACGAGGCGCTCACCGGGCGCCTGCCGTTCACCGGCGCGGGAGTGGAGCTGCTCCAGGCTAAGTACGGAGCCACTCAGCCGCTCCCGGCGGCCGTGGCGTCGGAGGACGTTAGGCGTGCGGTCGTCGCTGCTATCAGTTCGGAGCCCACTGAGAGGCCGCCTCTCGCCGAGTTGCGCGCAAGGGTTGTTTCCGCGCTTGGGTCGGACGCACCACCCCCGGCCGCTGGTGCGGCTCAGGCGAACAGGGTCTCGTTTGTCGGGCGGGTCACCGAGATAGGGGCGCTCAGTCAGTGCCTCGCCGGGGTCGTGGAGGCCAGCGTGCCCGCGCTGGTTGAAGTTCGTGGCGCGTCCGGGATCGGAAAGTCGTGTTTGGTGGAACACGTTCTGGGGGACTGGCAGCAGGCCGGGCTTGCTGTCGTCCTCAAAGGACGCTGCTTATCGCACGCAACGGTTCCATTTCCCGGTCTGGACGGTCTGGTGGACGACCTTGGACGACTGCTGCGGACGGCGGCTCTGCCGGACTGCCCGCCCCCCGCGCAGGTCGCGTCGCTGCTGACCGTTTTTCCGTTGCTAAGCCGAGTCGAAAAGTTGAAGCACGCGAGCACCTCAAGTGATGCGGCGCGTGACCCGCTTGAGAAGAGGAGCGAAGCTTTCGCGGCGCTGAGTCGCATCCTGCTCGGCGTGCGGGGGAGTCTCCCGCTCGTGCTGCTGGTTGACGATGCGGAGTGGATCGTTTGCGACAGCGGACTTTTCCTCGCCGCCTTGCTGCGCATGGCGATCGGCACGCCGTGGGTGGTCGTGTTGTCCGCGCGCACGCCGGAGCGATCGCCGGCCTTGGCGCAGTTGCGGCTAGCAGCCGCGGACTGCGGCGTAGGCGGCCAAACCATCGACGTTTCCGAGCTATCGGATGAGCGCACGGCAATCCTGATCGCCGAGGCGAGCGGCGGACGTATTAGCGACGAGATCGCTCACAACCTTGCTGCTGAATCTAGCGGTTCGCCGTGGCTAGCGATTCAGTTAGCGCGTCAATACGATTTCAGCGGAGGAGCCGTGTCGG
>JAUIKB010000996.1 GCA_030430975.1 Polyangia bacterium | reverse complement strand
CTCTTTGATTTCTTCTCCAAAAAGAACGATTCGTCTCCGAAGAAGACGAAGAAAATGAGCCCTCGAGAGCTCGCGCGAGCCACGCGACTGGTCAGCGACAAGATGTCGCAAAACTACGACCGCCAGGAGGCGATCGAAGACCTGAGCGCTCAAGCCAGCGCTGAAGCGGCGGCAGCCTTGCTCAAGCGGTTCAACTGGACGATGGACCCATCGATCACGGACCAGGAAGAGAAGCAGCAAGCTGCCGACGGGATCGCGAACGCGGGGGAAGCGGCCCTCGAGCCAATCCGCGCGTATTGCACCAAAGCCGAAGGACTCACCTGGCCGCTCAAGATCCTCAAGCAAGTCGTTCCCGAGGATCGGCTTCCCGAGGAGCTGCTGAGCCTCTTGGACCAATTCGACACGGAGTACATTCGCAACCCCGAACCCAAGATCCAACTCATCGACGCGCTGGAGGACTACGCCAGCGACGATGTCCGGATCGCAATCGAACCGTTCCTCGACGACATGAACGAGTCAGTGAGATTCACGGCTGCCTCGGCGGTGCTTCAGATGGGCGACCCCAGCAGCGTTCCCACTCTGATCGCAGCGATGGCGGAAGAGGAGTCGCTGCGCGTGAAGAACCGAGTAGCGCAGGGTCTGGCGGACCGAAAGTGGGAGATCCCTGAGGAAAGCCGCGCGCAGTGCAGCGAGGTTCTACCGCCGGAGTACGGTCTAGACGGCGCACGCGTTGTCCACCGGGGATAGTCAGATAGCCGGTCGTGAGTCGTCACCGATAGGCACCTTGTCGGGGCGGCAGCTCACGGCGTGACGCACGCCGTGGCCGACCTGCGCCGGCTAGATTGCGGGCGGGGGTCCTGCGGGTGGTGGCGCGGACGGACGTCCTTCATCATCCGTCTCTGGCACCCCCATCAGCGCGTTCAGCAATGAGTTGATGCGCGTCACCAGCCCGCCCAGTTCGGGATGCTCAATCTCGAATCGGAGGTTCGCCTGGCCGTTGATGATGGCCAGCAAGCCCTCCTCGATCTCCGAGATCGGCCGCGAAATGTAGTTGCCGAGCAGAACACCGCCCGCGATCACGAGCAGAATTCCCAGAGCGGTGACGCCGAACACAGGCCATAGGAGCTTGTTTAGGCTGCCGACTAGTGACGTCGGCGCGACCGCGTACAGGACGGCCTGTTTGCCATCGCCGTAGCTTCCCAGCGGGGTTGCGCCGAACAGTAGCGCGTCGTCGCCGTTCACCACCGCGACGTTCCCGGACGCGAGCGCTTCTTTGGCTGCGCCTTGAACGGTTGCGCCTGCAGCGGTCTGAACCACCGACGCCTCGGCGGCGGAACTCTTTGCAACGACCTCTCCGCCGGCCAGGCCAAGCATTAGCGCCTTTCCGCTGGTCAGCTTGCTGGTGCGCGTCATGCGCTCGTCATTGAGCGGCGTCCCCAACACGAGCGCGCCCACGACTTTGCCCTCGTCGCCTCGAACCGGCGCGTAGGACGCAAACATTTGCTCCTGACGCTGCTTATTCATCCAGACGTCACTGCCTGTCTTTCCCGACTTAAGAGCCGAGCCCAGCGTCGGGTAGGCCTTGGTCATGTTGTCGCCGCGCATGAGATTCGAGCCATTGCGGCCCATAGCCACACCCTTGTCGTCGACGAACAGCACCATCGACGGCGCCATTTGCGCGAAGTCCTTTTCCCCGACTGCAGCATCGCGGATCTTGTTCGCTTGAGCGGTCGCCGCCTGACTGCGGGCGTCAGCGGTACCCTTCTCGTAGACCTTCGCGACGCCCTCACTGGCGGCCTGCTCGGCGAGCCACCGCTCTTGTCGGGCTGCGTCCAGCGCAAGCCGTGCCTCGGCCGCACGCAACGCTCGCTCGACGTCGCTCTTGCGACCGGCGGGGTTGCTGACGACGTCACCGAGCGCCGTAAGCAACAGCGCGTAGGAGAGGAGTCCGACGATCAGAACGATGCCGACGTTGACGATGATGATTTTTGAGCGCATTCAAGGCCCCTTGTTGTGGGGGGAGCCGATGGCGCCCCCAGCGAATCGCTTCAAAACTGTGTTTCTTGATACTCGCCGAACGTTCAGCTCAGTGCGCCCGAGGGTATCATCCGCGCTCGCGGAGTAAACCTTATGCAGCGCAGCCTGGCAATTCTCGACGACCCACTTCTTGATGCACACCGCGGCCCGGCGGGACATCCTGAACGCCCAGCCCGCCTGGAAGCGGCCCGAACCGCCGTCGCGCGCTTGAGCGTGGACGTCCAGCGGCTGTCAGCGCGGCATGCCACCGAAGACGAGTTGTGTCGCGTGCATACGGACCGCTACATCGAACAGCTTGCGAGCTGCGACGGGCAGTCGGGGCACCTTGACGCCGACACCTATTACGCCGCGGAATCCGTGCAGGCAGCGAAGCGAGCGGCCGGTTGCGCGGTCACGCTGGTGGAGCATCTGGTGCATCACGGCGGGTGTGGTGCAGCCCTACTTCGTCCGCCGGGTCACCATGCGCGGCCCGACGGCGCGATGGGGTTTTGTCTCTTGAATAACGTGGCCGTGGGGGCCGCACATGCGCTCACACTGGGCGCCGAGCGCGTGCTGATCGTCGATTGGGACGTTCATCACGGCAATGGAACGCAAGACATTTTCTGGACCGACGAGCGAGTTGGATTTCTTTCCATTCATCGTTGGCCCTTCTATCCTGGCACCGGCGAAAAAAGCGAGACCGGCAGCGGACCAGGATTGGGCACAACGCGCAATCTTCCCATCGAGTTTGGAACAACTCGCGAAGCCTACCTGGAGTGCTTT
>JAUIKB010000995.1 GCA_030430975.1 Polyangia bacterium | reverse complement strand
GACAGGCAGGTTTGATAGAAGGCGTAGGCAACGAGCGTGACCGTCGCCGTCTTCATCAGCCCTTCCCCCAGCAGGACCGACAGCTGGAACCACCCCAACGTGTTGGCTAAGGACGCCACCGCTCCGCCGACCGCAACAGCAAGGCATGCCCAGCGAAGTGGGCGGGGCACCGTCGTATCGTCTCGGGAGCGAAGTGTTAGCGCGGCCACCGCGACCAGAGTGCCTAGCTGCACGAGAAGCACCAGGCGTTCCAGTGCGGGGTGGGCGAGAAGACCGTCGCGTAATACGTCCAGCGTAGCCAGCGCAATCAAGCCGAGCGCGATTCGCCGCAGGAAGCGTTCCGCCGTCTGCCAGATAGCGAGCGTCGAGACGGTTAACGTAAGCAGTTCCATTACCGTGCCGAAACCTGGCGGTGCGGCCGGGTAGAGCGCTGGCCCAACGACCAGACTGACGACCGCGGCCGAGACGACCGGGCCGCGAATTCGGTCGTGTTCTTCAGCGCGCCTGTTGTTCCTCCGGAGTAAGACATACAGACCGATGAAAATGAGGCCGTGTAGGAACGCCCGGCTCCGGGATAGGAGCAGGAAGCTTGCGGACTGCGAAGCGTAGCGCCGGTACGTGGCGGCAAGCCCAGCGCCGATTCCGGAATAGTTCTCGCCACCAACGGTTTGCCATATCGGTTTCGAGTCGCGCTTCAAGCTAGTCGCGAAGACGGGTCGCCTAGTTTGCGAGAACTCGATCAGGTTGGCGATCACTTCAAGCGATTCGACGAGCTCGCCGCGCAGCACGAGCAGCTGTGCCTCTCGCTTGCTTAGGCGTTTGCGGGTTGCAGTAGCTCGCTTTTCGACCTCTGCGATCTGAGCCAGTCGTTCATCGGGAGCATCGCTACCCTTGGCGTCGGCGGCGCTGGCGCGCCAGAGTTCCAGGATACGGTTGACGCGCTTGCGTCCGTCCCGCACCAGCTTGGTGCGAGCGTCGACGTTGGCAAGGTGTGCCTCGACTTGAGCCTGGTCGCGCCGCCAGCCGTGCTCTAGGTCCCGAAACTCACTCAGCCGTTTCGCCTTCGCGATCCGATCGCGCGCCCGCTGTTCTCGGTCTTTCAGCGTTTCAAGATCTTCGCGTGCCTGTTTGGTTTCAGTCCCGGGGGCCTCTTTTGTGATCGCGCGCCGCTCGATCCTACGCAGTTCGGAGAACGTTCCGATACTGTCCATATTGGTCGTCGCGTCCAGCGTGGCCGGCTCGGCGGAGGCTGACGGCGCTGCCTGGGCAGTGGCCGCGGCTGACGTCGTGAGCGAGGCGAGGAAGACGCCGAACGCTACGACGCGCTGCAAGGTGGCATTGGGATGCATCGCGACGGTGTCGCGCAGCGGTGCGAATCCGTCAACCGTGTGGTCGGTGCGTGTGACGCGCACCGCGCGCCGCTGTCACGGTTTCGGAATCGCGGTGCCGAAGCTTTCGACCCCGTCGACTTCGTCGGATGTCAGAGCCATGACGCTGAACGTGCCTTTGGTCGGATCGTCACCGTTGCCGTTGAGTTTGACGGCCTCGACGCTGAGACTGCCGGCTCCGCGTAGCCGCCCTTCGTCCGAGTTGTCTGGCGATAGCGTTCCGGTGAAGACGACGCGCTCGGCTACGACGCTGATCATTGCGGCGCCGATCGTGATGTCGATGTCGAACGGGTCGGTACCGATCGCGATCGAGCCATCGGGCTGATCGGCGGTATTTCCGTTGACCAAGAATGTGTAGCCTTCGGGTGCCTCGGTGATGGGGAGCCAGTCCGAGAACTGATCGACGGTCTGTTGCTCGTGTGATGGTACTTGGCATTCGGGTTTGGGCAGCAGCGCGCAGACCAACCCGTCATCACAGGCGGGACACCCCGGGCGGGCGTTGAGCGCCGGCAATCGATCGGCGTCGGTGAACAGCGCCGTGAAGGTGCCGGCTTGTTGATCGACCTCGAGCCAAGAGTAGAGCTGCAGCTGCTGGCGAAGCGGCGGCGGCTCAACGATCATCAGAAAATAGTAGTACCCGCTGACGAGACTGGACGCGCCGGCATCGAAGCCGGCGTAGGCGAACGGTAGGCGCACTCTTGGAACGGTGACGTTTCCTTCGAGGTCTTCGAGGCCCGGCTCGAGGACGACCATGTAGTTCGCGGCGACGGCCAGGACCTTGTCGGGTTTGAGTGCTAGCGATCCGTCGGCGGAAGTCGTAACCGTTCCACCCGTGGTGATGCCAGACGCGCCGTCGTAGCTCATCAGGACGTTGAGGCGACGCTTCGGCGTCTGTTCGTCGGGCAGGCGCTCTTCGGGATCGAGGTCGACGCCAGGCGCCGCCGTGACAAGCTTCAGCCGCAGCGAGCTCGTGACGTACGGCTCGCTGAACAGCACTCGCACCGGATCGGCCGGACTCGCGTTTATCCCAGCGACCCGCACCCGTTCTTCCTGATACGTATCATGAATGGCGGACATGCGAGCCATGTACCGGCGGGCAACCGGGCAGGTATTGCTGAAGAAGAAGAGCACGGTCGCTCTCACCCCAGGGTCAGGCTCCAGCGCGGTGTCCTCGTAGCCGACGTGGTGCAGCAGGTCCTGCCCGGGGTCATCCGCGCCAGCGTCCTCCGGCGTCTCGGGCAGCGTGTCGCCGGCGAGGTCCAGCTGCAGTTCGTAGAGCGAGGACAGCTGTTCCAGTACATCGTCCACCGTCAGCACCATCGCCGCCCCGTCGCGCAGCAGGCGCAGGCAGCCGCGGCCCCCGGCGTGTGGCACCGACCAGGGCAGGGCAAACACTTCCCGTCCCTGCTCCAGCGCCGACT
>JAUIKB010000994.1 GCA_030430975.1 Polyangia bacterium | reverse complement strand
CGCCGGTCACCGCCGAGCCACCGCCCATGCCGGCGGCCCCGCCGATCAGCATCCCGCCGATGCCGCTGCCGCCGGTCCCGCCACCCGACGTGCCCCCGGCGCCGCCGCCCGCCTGGCCTCCGGAGCCGGCCGCACCTGTTCCGGCGCTTGCGCCCGAGCCGGCGCTGCCGCCGCCACCGCTCGAGGCGCTATCGTCCGAGCAGGCGGAGAGACTGAGGGCAAGACCGACCAGACCGAAGATAAGCGTACGCATCCGCGTAACGTAGCCGCGCGACGGCGGGAGTACAGGCGCCGAATCGGGCGCCGTTCGGTCAGCGCGACGCCCGCCCAAAAGCGTGCGGGTCCTAGAACGTCCCGTTGAGCGTTGCGCCCCAGTCGCCCCCGGGCGGTGCGCCGCCGATCCACACCGGACGCTCCTTTACCTCGGCTTCGCGGTGCAGGTGCGGCACGAGCGTTCCAATACCGTAACCCGCCATAGCGCCGGCGATGACGTCGGTCGGAAAGTGTTTACGACCCTTCACGCGCCCCCACGCCACCATCGACGTGACTCCTATCCCACCGAACAACGTGACGTATCCGCGCAGGGGTGATTTCGAGCGCGCAAACGCGAGATACGTCGCCGACGCGGCGAGCGACCCGGTGATCGCCGCATGTCCGGAGAAAAACGACAAGGCGCTGTCCGTGCTCTCGACGTTTGGATCGAGTCCGGCGGCGATCCGTTCATCGCGCTCCTGATACGCGTTGGGCCGCGGCCTACGTACCGCCAGCTTTGCCAAGTTCGACGCCGCCCAGGCCAGCACCGCCGACTCCGCATAGATCGTGAAGTCCACAAGACCCGCTTCGGCCTCGTAGCGCAATCCGGTTTCGATGCTGTCGAGAAGCGTGAAACCCATCATCGAGAAGATGCCCACGTTGGACATCGTCACGGCGAACTCACTGCCGGGTTCGCCGACGATGCCACGATCGATCCCCAACAGTCGCTCGGTCGGACCCGGTTGCTGCGGCGTTAGCTCCTGAGTGCTGATGACGAGCTCGAGCACGGCCGAGAACCCGAGCCCCAGCGAGATGATCGCACCGTCGGTGATCGGATCGGCAACGAAGCGCAAGGTCTCACGTGGAGGGGCCGGCTCACGCACGGTCGGTGGAGGGATCCGCGGCAACACTTTCTGCGCCGCGACCGGCGAAGTGGAGAGGTTTGCGGCCACACACGCCGCGAGCGCTAACCATTTTCGGCCAAGCATGGGCCGTATCTGAACAAGAAGCGCGCTAAACGCAAGGCTTGTCGAACGACTACCCAGGGCGTCTAGAACGTCCCGTTGAGGGTTGCGCCCCAATCGCCCCCGGGTGGCGCGCCGCCGATCCACACCGGACGCTCCTTGACCTCGGCCTCACGGTGCATGTGCGGCACGAGCGTTCCGATCCCGATACCGGCCACCGCTCCGGCGATCACGTCGGTCGGAAAGTGCTTGCGTCCCTTCACACGGCCCCACGCGACCATCGATGTCACGCCGAGCCCGCCGAACAACGTGAGGTATCCGCGCAGGGGCGATTCGGACCGGGCGAAACCTAAGTACGTCGCGGTGGCTGCAACCGATCCGACGATCGCCGAGTGCCCGGAGAAGAACGACAGGGCGCTTTCGGTGCTTTCGTTTTCGAGTGGGAGCCCGGCCGCTACACGACGATCGCGCTCTTGGTATGCGTTGGGACGCGGTCGTCGGACGGCGAGTTTGGCGAGGTTCGCGGCGGCCCACGAGAGCGAAATCGACTCCAGGTACATGGTGAAGTCGACAAGCCCCGCCGATGGCTTGTAGCGGAAGCCGCTCTCGATGCTGTCTACAAGCGCAAAGCCGAGCGCTCCGTACAGTCCGAAATTCGATGCATCGACCGCGGTTTGGTTAGGCTCGTCCCCGACGATGCCACGGTCGATACCCAACAGCTTGTCGGTTGGTCCCGGCTGTTGGGGCGTGAGCTCCTCGGTACTGACCACGAACTCCAACACCGCCGCAAAGCCAAGACTGAGGGAGATAATGGCTCCATCGGTGATCGGGTCGGCGACGAAGCGAAGCGTGTTGCGCTCGGGTAGCGGGTCGCGAACTTCGGGCGCCGGGATGTCGGGAATCACCTTGTCGACGACCGACGACTGGGCGGCCGCTTCGGGAGCGCTCATGAACGCCACACCGGCTGCCGCCACGACCCATACGCATCGCGGTTGGTTCCGCCTGAAGGCGATATTCAAGACGCTAGCTCCGCGCGCATGGGTCGCCAGCGATCAGACTCAGGGATAGAACGCGAGAACATGCTGGTGCTTTCAGCAGGAAGCATGCCACCCACCACCAGCGGTTCTCAGGCGGCACGGGCAGTACCAACGGGGCATTTCGCCTCACTCTGTCCGCCATTGGGGTCGTCGACGGGCATCGTGCGGCGAAGTGCCACGATGGTCTCAATATCCGATTGACGGTCGGAGTTTGACGTGGCGGAGTACGTGCGTGGCGCGTTCTCAGCCAAAACTGCCCGAACTCGGCGAACTTGAGCTCGCCGTGCTCGACCACCTGTGGACGGCAGCCGACGCCGACGTCAGCGGAACACATGCGGCGGTTGGCAAGAAACGCGGCATCCGCCCCAACACCGTTGGTTCCGCACTCGAACGCCTGCACCGCAAGGGGCTCCTGCGCCGAGAGAAAGTTTCCCACGCTTATCGCTATGCGCCGACCATCGATCGTCAAACGTTCCGAGCTCGTAAGGTCGTCGAGGCCGCCGGCGGCCTGGAGGCGCTGAGCAAGCGCGGCATGCTGGCAGCGTTCGTCGACCTG
>JAUIKB010000027.1 GCA_030430975.1 Polyangia bacterium | reverse complement strand
AAATGATACGTGTGGCGAGCACCGTGCTTCTCGGCGTGCTGGTCACACCACATCTGCTCGCCGCCGGTTTCCCGACGCTTCTCTACGCACCGCGGACACGGCGGCTCGATCTCCGGCACGGCCACCTCCGGGTAACCCTTGGGGCGAACGATCGAGACGCTACACAGAGCGTTCCGCACGACTCCTTCAGCCACGGATCCGAGCAAGAAGCGCCTCAGCCCGCGCCGACCGTGTGTTCCCACAACGATGACATCAGCTTCGATATCGGATGCGAGCTGAACGATCTCGTGCGCCGGCACGCCGATGCGGAGATGGCTGACCACGCGCTTTGCGGGCACGGCGACACCACGCTCGGCCAGGTCCTTAACGCGCTGCTCGGTCTTGTCGTGAAGGAGTTTGGCGGCATCTTCGACCGACAGCGTTTCCACGTCTTTGCCGACTTCGATCCGCAACATCGGCGGGTAATCCGTGGCGACCGATACGACGTGAATCTCGGACTCTTCGGCGAGACCAGCGAGCTGCGCCGCGCGTTCGAATGCGTGTTCACCAAAGCCGGAGAAGTCCTCACCGACTAGAATTATTTGGGGCTTCGTGTTGCTCATGGAGTCATTCCCTGTGACATGGATGCACGCTTACAGCGTAGACCTTCGGCTTTGCATGCGAGATGCAGATGACGTGCCAACCTGCGACAGGGCCCAAACACGGCGATGCGTCGATACCGTCATGCAGAAGGCTACGAACCGTCTGCGCAGGTGCACCATCCCACACGCAAACGTTGCGTGCTCAAGCGTGGTGCGGCACGACCAGTACGGGAATGGTGCTGTGGCGTAGAACGCTGCGAGCCACGCTGCCGAGCAGTACGCCACGAATTCCGCCACGCCCGGTCGTCCCCATGATGATCAAGTCTGCGTCTGCCGACGACCGCTCGACGATCACCTCAGCCGGTCGCCCATACCCGATGTCGAACGCGATGCTTCGCAGCTCCTCGGGGAGTTTCGACCGCAAATCATCACACTCCAACGCCACGTTCTCACGCATGACCTCGATCAGAGGGCGTCGATTGTCCGAGTGCCCGACCATCACCGTGCGTGGAACGTCCATCGGCCTGTCCCAAATGAACAGAGCGCGCACCTCGGCTCCAAACCGTTCCCCCGTCATCGCAGCGAAACGAAGCGCTGCCACGCTGGCGCTACTGAAGTCGACAGGCACCAGGATTGATCGAATAGTCATGTGATTTCCTTGTCGTTGGACACACGCGAACGGCTCGAGAGCAGCACCTTGTGGACCTCGCACGCCAGATACGCAGCGCTGGACAGCGCCAGCGCCAGCGCGAGTTCGTAGACACCGAGGGCCTGAGTCTTAAACACCAACTGTACACCCGGAGCGTAGATCGCGAACGCTTGCAACCCAACGGCCGCCGCCGCCGCCCATAGCAACGTCCGGTTGGTGAACAACCCAAGCCGATGCGCCAACGCCGTCCGCGATCTGGAAGCGAAGGCGTGAAAAAGCGGCGCGAGCGCCAGAACGGTGAAGGCCGCTGTTCGCTGGGTGCTGAGCGCCACAGCACCACGGTCAGCGTACAGCCAAAACGCCAGCAGCCCCAGGCCGGCGATCACCAGGCCATGCACGGTGATCCAGACGATGTCGGATCGGTCTAGGAGCGCTGCGTTGACCGTCCGCGGTGGTTCGCTCAACGGATCTAGATGAACCGGCTCCATACCGAGCGCCAGGGCGGGCATACCGTTGGTAACGAGGTTGATCCAAAGGATCTGCGTCGGGGTCAGCAGCGCGGGCCAGCCGAGCAGTGACGCCCCCAGCACCGCGAACACCAGCCCTGCATTGACGGCGAGGAGGAAGACGATAAAACGCTTGATGTTGGAATATAACGTTCGGCCCTGGGCGATCGCCGCAACGATCGTCGCGTAGTTGTCGTCGCTCAGCACCATGTCCGAGGCTTCGCGCGCGACGTCGGTTCCGCCCTTGCCCATGGCTACGCCAACCGTCGCCGCTCGCAGTGCCGGCGCGTCGTTGACGCCATCGCCCGTCATCGCCACGATCTCCCCCAGCTCGTCGAGCGCCTGGACTACCCGGAGCTTGTCTTCAGCTGTCGCGCGCGCAACAACGGCGATGTCTCGGACCGTCGCCCTGAGCTCTTCGTCGCTCAGCGCCTGAAGCTCCCGGCCCGTAGCGACGCGTCGGCCTCGCAGGTCTAGGCCGACCTCGCGTGCTATCGCGCGCGCTGTGGCCGGATGGTCACCCGTGATCATCATCGTTCGCACACCTGCACGAGCCGCCTCTCCGATCGCGGCTGGAACCTCCGGCCGAGGTGGGTCGCTTAGGCCGTACAGCCCCACCAGCTCGAGCTGCGACTCCACCTCCGCGCGCACGGTCGCCGCACCCACCGGCCGAACGGCGAGGGCGATCACGCGCAACCCTCGCTCCGCCCATTCGTCGATCGCGGCTCGCGCCCCTTCCAGGTCGCCGGCAGCGCAGCGCGCCATCACCGCTTCCGGAGCGCCCCGGGTGAATACGATTCGTAACCCGTCGACCTCGGCTACCGCGGATACCAGCTTGAGTTTGGCATCGAACGGGTATTCCTGCGCGATGTCCGGCTGGCCGATGGCGCCGTGCTCGCAAGCCCAGCGCCCAAGGGCACGATCAGTACCGTCGCCTCCAGTCGCCAGATGCGCCCCCGTAACTAGCCGCTGTCGTCGCGCATCGTCCCCACCGTCGAAGACCTCGCGCACCGACATCAGGTTCTGCGTCAGCGTGCCGGTCTTGTCGGTGCAGATCAGCGTGACCGCACCGAGCGTCTCAACCGTTGGGAGGCGCCGAATCAACGCGTGCTTGGCGGCAAGACGCTGCACCCCAAGCGCTAAGACGATCGTCGTCACCGCCGGCAGCCCCTCGGGGATCGCAGCCACGGCCAAGCTCACCGCCGTAAGGAACCCCTGCCGAAGGTTCATCTGCCCGACCGCCATACCCAGCCCCATCAGCGCCAAACCGATAGCTACCGAGATGATCACCAAGACCGTTCCGAAGCGATTGAGTTGCTGCGCCAGTGGCGTCGGCGGCGGCAGGACGCGGTCGAGCAGCGCTGCGATCTTGCCCAGTTCGGTCTGCATGCCGGTGCGGAGCACGACCGCACGCCCCTTGCCCGACGCGACAAACGTTCCGGCGAAGCACTCACCGAGGCGCTCCGCGAGCGGAAGAGAGGACATGTCTTCTTCCGACGCGCGCTTCGCAACGGATTCGGACTCACCGGTCAACACCGCTTCGTCGACGAACAGCGCCGACGCCTGAACAAGGCGAAGATCGGCAGGCACACGGCTTCCCTCCTCGAGCAGCACGAGATCGTCGACCACCAACTCGCGCGCTGGCACCTCCAGGCGCTCGCCATCACGCTCGACGACCGCCGTCGGAGCCGTCATGGCGGACAGGGCTTCGAGCGCTGATTCGGCGCGGCGCTCCTGAACGAATCCAATCACCGCATTCAGGAGCACGATAACGGCGATCGCACCGGCGTCACCGAAGCGCTCCAGTGGGCTTCCTGCTTCGCCGAGTCCGAGCGCTACGGCGATGACCGCAGCCGCAATCAACGCCAAGACGGTGACATCGCGAAACTGCGCCAGAAAGCGCAACACCTGACTCGGCTTGGCGTGCTGCTCCAGCTCGTTGGGGCCATCGCGCGCGAGGCGGCGCTGCGCCTCTGACGACGACAGGCCAGCTGTTGTCACAACTACGCCGCGTCGGACTTGACGGTCGGCACCGTCACGACCGGCACGGAGCTGGCACGCACAATGCGCTCCGCCATGCTGCCGAGAGCGAGCCTCCCCAAAGCACCGCGACCGTGGGTGCCGACGATGACGAGATCAGCACCTGTTTCGTCGGCGTGGAAAGTGATCAGCGACGACGCCGGCCCAACCAGAACGGTTTGCTTGGCTCGGCTTGCGGCGGGGAATACCGCAACCAATTCACTCAGATCTTTTTCTGCTTCCTTCTGCACCGCCGTCAGAAGTCGAAACGGCTCGCTCGAACCAACCGCCACCAAGGCGTCAGCGAGCATGAGCTCATCGCGATGCTCAACAACGTGGACGATCTCAAGTTCCGCGTCCCAGCGCGCAGCAACGCTGAGCGCGAACCGTAGAGGCTCTTCGGAATACTTGGATAGATCGAGGGCAACCAGAATCCTGCTAATCACGCCTTTTGCCTCTGCACTTGCTGTGCCGCATAGGAACGACTGGGATTCTGCGGCAACTCACCCCGAATGCGCAAATAGCATCAGGACGAGGCCGCGAACACGCAAACTCTGCGCGCTGTCCGCTAGCCTAGACCGCGCAGCAGCTCCGCCCAGCTATCGCCGTTATCGATGTGCAGCTCCCGGGCTATGTCGTGAAGCGCGGCATCTTCTCTCAGCGACACCGATTCGGGCGCGTCCATCGCCGTCGCCGTCGTACGAGCAATCGCCTCGCAATACGACAGCAGCTGGGGTAGCTCGGAAAAATCCACCTCGATGTCGTCGTGAGCCGTCGCGAGCAAGTACAGATCGTGAAGGCCCTCGTGAATTTGGTCCTTCGTCAGAGGCTTCTCAAGCCAGCTGTAGAGCAGTTTGAGCGCCGCCGGCGACAGGTCATAGCGCTTGACGGCTAGGTCGTGGATCCGGTCGGCCTGCGCCTTCTCGATCTTGCCGTCGGCCCAGGCGACGTACACCAGGGGCAGCAGTTTCAGGACGCGGTAGTCCTCCGGATGAATGCCGAGATGTTTGAGTGACTCCTTGAGTCGGTCGCGTTGCATGAGCGTTCCTTTCGGCGCCTTCCCCAGGCGCAGCGTCGCCCCCACCATGCACAAGCGGTGCCAGCGTGGGACATCAGGTGACTTCGCGGAGCGCCGTCAGGTCCCAGACCGATCGATCGTTGGGTACTTCGACGGCCCAACCGAAGCGTTCCGATAGTCGACGGCGTAGCGCGTCGGCCGCCGACGGCTCACCATGAACGACGAACGCGCGGCGCGGCGCGATAGCGCTCGCCCCAAACCAGTCTAGGAGTTCGGCATAGTCAGCGTGTGCCGAGAGTCCCTGCACCTGGACGACCCGCGCTCGCACCCGCACGTAGGCACCGTGGATCTTCAACTCGTCCGCGCCGTCAACCAGCGACCGACCGCGGGTTCCCGCGGCTTGGTAGCCGACAAGAAGTACCGAGTTCGCTGGATCGGGGAGAAACCGTTTGAGGTGATGCAACACTCGACCACCTGTGGCCATCCCGCTGGCGGAGATGACGATCATCGAATCCATGCGCCGATCGATCGCCTTGGAGTCGTCGGTTGTGCGCGCGTACTCGATCCAGTCGCCGAAGCTCCGGCATTGTTGCGCGCTCAGCCGGTGCTCTTCGGGATGGTTGCAAAAGATTTCCGTCGCTGTAATGGCCATCGGACTGTCGAGGAACGCGGGAAGAGCCGGTATGCGCCCGGCGACTTTCAGCTCGGCGAGCAGATGCAGCATGTGCTGAGAACGCCCGACGGCGAACGCGGGAATCACGAGGGTCCCGCCGCGCTTCACGGTGTCTACCACGAGTTTTTCAAGCTCATCGCTGACCGTCTCCTCGGGGTGCCGGCGGTCGCCATAGGTTGATTCCGTCACGAGAAAATCAGCCGCCGGCAGCGGTTCAGGCGCGCGCATGATCGGATCGCTCGGACGGCCAACATCACCGGTGAAGACGATCGACTCCGTCCTAGTCTGTACCCGCACGCAAGCTGAGCCGAGTATGTGTCCTGCCCGAGTAAAGGATGCGGACACGCCGTCGGCGATGTCGATTGATTGTTGGTAGGGCACGCTGGTGAGCTGCGCCAGACTCCGCTCGGCCTGGGCGCGTGTATACAAGGGCACCGCTGGTTCGTGCTTCGAGTATCGGTATTTATTGGCGTGACGGGCCTCTTCCTCTTGGAGATGTCCAGCGTCGGTAAGCAGGATCTGAAGCAGATCAAGCGTCCCGGGCGTGCAATAGATCGGCCCGCCAAAGCCTAGTTCACACAGTCGAGGCAGGTAGCCGCTGTGATCGATGTGAGCGTGCGTCAGCACCACGGCGTCGATGGACGCGGGATCGACAAAGAAAGGTTCCCAGTTGCGATTGCGCAGGTTCTTCAACCCCTGAAAGAGTCCGCAATCGATCAGCACGCGAACGCCCTCGTGTTCCAGAAGAAATCGCGACCCCGTGACGGTTCCTGCAGCCCCAGCAAACGTTAGTCTCGACATCATCTCACCATCCTCGTTAGCGACATTTCGCCGCCGAATCACCGCACGGCAAATCGTCTTCCCGATTCGAATCGGTCACACCAAAGGGCCTACCAACGCGTCCACTTCAAGGCGGATGGCGCGCCGATTGAGCGTCGGGCGCATCCCGTCAGCCTGCGACCTCGGCGCGACCCGTCATCGGAACGAACCGCACCGGCGCAACGGCGTCGGTACGGTATTCGTCGTTCGCCAAGCGGGTGATCACGGTGAGCGACTGGTCCGCGCCGGTTTCGCCTACCGGGATGACCAGCCGACCGCCGATCCTCAGCTGAACTACGAGCGGAGCCGGAACCTGTTCGGGCGCCGCCGTCACGACGATCGCGTCGAACGGTGCATGCGCCGGCCAGCCGGCGTATCCGTCGCCTGAGCGCACCGACACACTCGAGTATCCCAGACGCGCCAGATCCGTCGCGGCTCGCGCCGCCAGCTCCTCCACGATCTCGATCGACCACACTTGCGCGCCCACCTCTGCCAGCACGGCCGCTTGGTAGCCGCAGCCAGTGCCCACCTCAAGCACGCGCGCATCGTGGGCCAGCGTTGTCACTCCGCTAAGCTGCGTCATCAGCGCAACGATGTACGGTTGACTGATCGTCTGATCGCATCCAATCGGCAGCGGGCGATCTTCATACGCATACGCCCGCATACGTTCAGGGACGAACTCATGGCGCGGCACAGTCCCCATCGCTCGAAGGACTTCGGCGTCGGTGATGTCTCGATTCTTCAGCTGTTGCTGAACCATCTCCGACCGCAGTTGGGCGAGCGCTGCTGAGGAACTCATCGCACCGTTAACGTGTACACCCGAGCGCCGACCGCAACCTCAAGACTCGAGCGCCGCGTCGACGTGCACGACCGCCTCGCAAACATCGTGCTCAGCCAGCAGCACGTGCTCGGCCGCTTCGCCGATATCATGTGCTCGCCGGACTGTAAGCTGGGCGTCGACGTGCACCTCGAGCCAAACGTGCAGGTGCTCGCCCACGCAGCGCGCCTTGATTTGCTCGACTCGATCGACACCGGGAACCGCTGCGGCCAGCGACGACAACTCGCGCACACGCGCCTCCGGCGCGGCTGCGCCCATCAGCACCGTGGCGCTCTCGAACGCCAAATCCGCACCCGAGTACGCCACCCAAGCAGCTACCGGTAGGGCCATCCACGCGTCCAACGTCGGCATCGAAAACCACTTGGCCGCAGCGAAGCCAGCGATCGATACGACGCCGACGGCGACGTCGTTGCGAGCGTCGACATAGAACGCCTTGAGCGCTGTGCCGGAAGCGATCTTCGCGCCCCGCGTCGCCGCATACGCGAGCGCGGACTTGATCCCCACCTTCAAGAGCAAGAACGACACGGCAGCCCACTCAAGGCGCACAGCCGCGTCGCCGATCAGCACGCCCAGCGCGCTGCGGGCGACTTCAACACCGAGCACGCAGGCGAAAACGGCGACGACCAGGGCCGCGATCGGTTGCGCGCTGTGATGCCCGAAAGGGTGGCCCGCATCGGCCGGCTTCTGACTCAATCGCAGCGTCCAAAGCAGCGCCACCGCCATCAGCGTATCGGCGAGACTATCCGCTGCCTGCGCCAGCGCGATTTCGCTCTGAAACAGCGCGTAAGTCGCGCTCAGCGCCAACCCCAGCGCGCAGCTCAAGACACCTGAGACAACGAACAGACGCGACGTCGCTCGAGCCGAGGAATCCCTCACCGTTTCTTCGCCAACCATGCAGTCCTCTCCGTGTCGCGTACTTCGTTTAGCACGCAGGCCCTAGCCGAAGGTCGTCCGCTTTGCGGGCATCCACGATGTGCGCGCTAGTTCCGCGCGGCCGATCGTTGAAAAGCGCGCCGCCAGTAGCCGAGCGCCGCCACCGCACCAGCCCCCGCCGTAGCCCCGATCCACAGGTCGATGAACGGGCCGCCGAAGAGCGCCCAACTCACCGCCGCGAATTGGAATACGGTAGCGACTTTGCCCAGGATGTTGGCTGTCGGGTTCTCGGCCCGCGTGCCCCGCGCGCGCTTGCTCAGCGCCACCCACAGCACAAGCGGCAGCTCTGCTATCTCACGGGTCGCCAGGAGCGCGATTGTGCCCAGTGACAGATGTCCGCTGACCATCAGGGTAACTGCCACCGTCAACACAAATAGCTTGTCGGTGAGGCCGTCGATAGCCGCTCCGGTCGGCGTCACCCAGCCGTAACGGCGAGCAATGAAACCATCCAGCACGTCCGTAAGTCCCGCCAGGCCGAGTACGATCAGCGCCGCCACGCGGTGTTCAACGACCAGCGCGAAGCCGACAGCCAACGGGACGCGAGACAAACTCAGCAGCCCCGGCGGCAGCAGCAGATCTCGCGCGCGGTAGTGCATCGCGGTCCAATGTAACCATCGCTGGGCGCCCAGCACGAAAACTTGAGCGCCGGCACGCTTTCTGCTTGCGCAGGTTTTCTTGCCGGTATTTTGCAAGCAGCCGACTGACGCGCACTCGCCGCACGCGCTGTGACGAGACTTAGAATTGACAATCGAGCGTTTTGGCGATTGAAACCTACCCGTGCGCCAAGCGATCGCCGACTTCATTGAAACGCTCTACCCCGGCTCGACAGTCGAGTCCGCCCATCGGTTCGACACCGACGACGACGACCTCGCCGACAGCACCGAAAAGGGCATCGGCTACGGAGCCCCGATTCACATCCAGTTCCGAGATGCCGGCGGCGCGCGGCGCAGCGTCGTCTTACACACGGCCACGGCCGACGAGTTTGGGCACGACCGACGCGCTGACCGGGCGGCGGAAATGATCCTCGGGTACGATACCTTCGGCGCGCTACCCGGCCACGTCGCGCCCCTCGATGTGGGGTTCGTGAAAGCCGACGGGACCCTGGCGTCGATTCGCGATGGCACCGAATGCTACTTGCTAACCGACTACGTCGACGGGCAGATCTACGCCCATGACCTGAGAGAATTGTCGCAGGGGCGAGCGCTGCAGGATGACGACCTGAAACGCTGCGACGCGCTCGTCGACTGTTTGGTGACGTTGCACTCCGAACGCTACGCCGAGCCGCCGCTGTACCGGCGTGCCATCCGCGACGTAGTCGGACACGGCGAGGGCATCTTCGGCTTGATCGACGGATATCCTGACGACGTCCCGATGGCCGGACCGAAGCGGCTACAGGCGATCGAGACCGCCGCTGTCCAGTGGCGCTGGGTGCTGCGCGATCGCCACACCCGGCTGTGTCGCACCCACGGCGACTTTCATCCGTTTAATCTCATCTTCAACGAGCGTAGCGAACTCACGCTCCTCGATGCCGCGCGCGGCTGTCGGGGCGACGCTGCCGATGACGTGTGCTGCTTGGCGCTGAACTACGTGTTCTTTGCGGTCGGACACGACGGCGCATGGCACGGCAAGCTGGGCACGCTGTGGGAACGCTTCTGGAAGCGTTATCTGGAGCGCTCAGGCGACGAGCAGCTACTCGACGTAGCACCGCCGTTCGTCGCATGGCGGGCGCTGGTGATGGCGCATCCCCAGTGGTACCCGAATGTGACTGCCCAAAGTCGGAATACTCTCCTAGAAATTGTCGAGCGGGCGCTCGATGCCGGATGCTTCGATCCCGATTCGGTAAAGGCGCTGTTTACGTGAGTGAGACTCCGCAGGGTACGGTCGTGTGGCTGACGGGCTTACCGCAGTCGGGCAAGAGCACGCTCGCGTTGAGACTGCGTGACGCGCTCAAAGCGCCGTCGGTCGTCCTCGATTCCGACCAGCTCCGCGACGACATGACGCCCGGTTGGGGCTACAGCGACGCCGATCGCGACGCATTCTACGAGTCTGTCGCACGGCTGGCGGCACGGATAGCGCGCCAGGGGCTGATCGTCATCGTCGCGGCTACCGCTAACCGTGCGCGCTACCGCGCCCGTGCCCGCGAATTGGCGCCAGCGTTCATCGAAGTGTACGTCACCGCCAACGAAGACGAGTGCGCGCGCCGCGATGGCAAGGGACTGTATCGCGATCGCCCGGACAATCTGCCCAGCGCCGCGACCTACGATGTCCCAACAGAGCCGGACTTCACCGCAACCGGCGGTCGCGATGACGCCGCCATCGACGCGATCGCAACTCGATGTGCAACGGCCGCTTCTCGATGATTTTCCACAAGTGGTACGCAGCAGCCGCAGCGCTTGCGCTATTCAACGCTGGCGCGGCGTGCGGCAGTCCCGCACGTCCCGCCCCGCAACGCCGCATTGCGATTGCGTCTCAGACCGATACGGAGCAAACCGGAGCCGGTCCCGAACGAGTCCTCGTGCAGAATCCGGCGCCGCTCGGCGGTGTGCTGGTCGCTGGGACTCCGCTCGACGCCCGAAACGCGACCGTCGCGGTGAAGTGGGTCGGCAAGCCGTCGCTTATTCGGCTCGTTCGCAAGCCAGATGACCATCGACCTTCGAGCGATCAGCTGTCCGTCCAAACCGGCACGGATATACCTTTTGGCAATTCTATCGTTCAAGTCATTACGCCGCGCACCGTTGCCGCGCGACGCGACATTGCCCTCGAACAGATCGCTCCATATCCACCTCAAGCCGCCGACAACGTCGACGCCCCGACTCAACTCGCCACCGGTCAGGACATCGAAATCCTCATCGAAAGAGCGGACGAGTGCGTCCTACGGATCCACGAGCGACTGTGGACTGCAACCTGTCCCACGCTAGACGACTTCACGGCGATCGGCTGGGAAGGCGAGCTGACACCGCTCAAGCACATCTGGTGGATCCAGCCAATGCTCGACGAACTCGGAACCACCGGCGGCTGGATGCAGGTCGACGGCGCCCAAGCGGTAGGCTTCACGCGCTAGTCTCCGACGGCAACACGCTCCGCCAAAGCACGCCGTGGCGCGCCGCGCACCCCAGCCGATACCAACATGCCGACGACCAGCGCTAGGGCGACGACGCTGACGCGAAACGCTTCGGTCACGCCCAGCGTCGCGTCTTGCTCGACGAGAGCTAGCAGACTGCGAAACCCCATGCTGCCAGGAACCAACAATAAGAGCCCCGGCGTCAGCAGCACCTCCGCCGGCTCGTGCACGCGCTTGGCTAGCCAGCGTCCGACAATGCCCAGCGTGAACGCACCGGCCAGGGCGCCGAGCTCGATGCTGGAGATTCGTCCGACCGCGTGAGACGCGCCGTAGCCCGCAACCGAAACTAGCCACATCGCGGGCAGTGCGCGCAGCGGAGCGCGAAACAGCACCGCCGCAGCCACGGGCGCGACGAGGACGGCAACGCTAAAAGCGATCGGACCAAGCGCCACGGCGGTCCCACCATGCGCCGGAACCGATGCGCCGACGCCTAGACCGATGGCGACACCAAACGCCATAGCGACGAGCGTCAACAGCGCGCCCGCGAGCCGTGACGAACCTGCGATCAAGTGCTGGCCGCTCAGCTCGCGCACAGCCGTCGTGATCTCGAAACCCGGGACCAGAATAATCAAACCCGACAGGATAACCAACGAACCCGTCACGCCGGGCAGCACGGCCCCGCAAAGGCTGGCGATGAGGGCCGCAGCGGTACCGGCCAGAACCGACGTCACGGCCGGCACGGTCCGTCGCTCGATGCCCCACTGCACGCCTAACGCGATGACCAAACCTACGAGCGCTGCAGCGACCACATCCGTCACGCCGCCGCCAAACAGCACCGCCGCGGCGGCCGCAATCGTCACCGCGGCGAGTCGCGTCAGCCAGCCTGGGTAGCGAGACGTCAGATCGCGGACCTCGCGGACGCGTTGACTCGCCTTTCGAGCCGAAACCGTGCCGTTCAGCAAGTCGCGAACGATGCCGTCCAGTAAACTGAGCCGCTCCAGATCGACCTCGGCCCGGTGCGTTCGCACAAAGTACGCGCGTCCGCCGAACCCCGCGAAGAGCGATGTCGGCGTCGCGAAGAACTCGCCCTTCACCCCCATGCCGGCGGCTGCCGCGTCGAGCACCTCTTCCAGGCGGTCACACGGAGCGCCGGCGGCGTGGAGTTCCCGCGCCAGCTCCATGAGCAGCTCGCGCCGCCTCTTCAGTGGCGCGGCCGCAACGGGACAACTGACAATGATTCGCTCAGACATGGTCGACAATGAATAAAGCTCGGCAGTGCGCTCCGCTAACGAATACAATACGGAACATGACCTCCGAAACCGGCCTCGACCGAATCGACTACGGCATCCTACGCTCGCTTCAGAACAATGCTCGGTTGTCCAACAAGGAGCTCGCCGCTCACGTGGGTCTCGCCCCGTCCAGCTGCCTGAGCCGGGTGCGCAGGCTACGCGAAACTGGTGTCCTTCGCGGCTTCCATGCAGACATTGACCCTGCCGCGCTCGGCGTCGGCCTGCAGGCGATCATGCTGGTCCGCCTCAGCCAGCATCGTCGCAAGTCGTTTCGGAGCTTCCACGACTATCTCACCGCGCTGCCAGAAGTCGTCGCCTTTCACCACGTGGCCGGAGTGAACGACTTCATTGTACACGTCGCTGTACGCGACTCCGATCATCTGCGCGATCTCGCAATCGACTCCTTCACGACGCGTCCGGAGGTGGCGCACCACGAAACGTCTCTCATCTTCGAAACGATACGCGGGCAAGGCATGCCCAACTACAACAGCTCTACCTGACTCGAGTTCAGACAGCGCTCAGACTCCGCTCAAGCATCGACCTCCGGACTGCGCGTACTCTCGGCAATATGAGTCAACTGACGCGCACCCTCAGCCTAGCGGGACTAACCATCTCGGTGTTCTTGGCCGGCCCCGGCCAGGCAGGCCCCAAGTTTCCTGGCCCCAAACCCCCGCCCAAGAACCTGCAGCTCAACCTGCCGACAGTTAAGGACGTCTTCTCGCTCCGCCTCGGTCAGCGTGCCGGGACGTACCCGACGGCGGTCGTCAAGGTTCGAGGCCACAAGTTCGGTGCCAAGCACCACCGAAAGAAGCTGGTGCTGACACTCAACGGCAAACGGCACATCCTGCCGATTTACAGCTGGTCCAACAACGAGATCAGCACCCGCATACCCTCGCCTCGAGCCCTTGGCATCTGGGACAAGCCACCATCCGGCCGGCGTCCGCGAGCCACTATCGGTCTCTACGAGACGACGCGCAAAAAGTACCGCAAGAACAAAAAAACCTACTATCGCCTCGTCTACAAGCGAATGGGCATCGGCCGCGCGGTGACCATCATGTGGTACTCCAAGCGCGACAAGGACGGCGATGGTCGTAAGGACCCCGCGTTCGGCGGCGACGACTGCGACGACTATGATCCCCAACGCTTCCCCGGCAACGCCGAGATCGCTGACTTCCACGGTCACGACGAAGACTGCGTTTCATCGACGATCGGCACGCTGGACAAAGACCGTGACGGCTTCACCGATAAGCGAGTGTGGAACGTTGGTGGGCCTCACGGCGAGGACTGCGACGACACGCGCCGCGAGGTGAAACCGGGTCAAATCGAAGCGTGCAACCGCCGCGACGACAACTGCAACGGTCGCGTCGACGAAGAGCTTCTTAACTGTCCCGGGAACTAACCCCGTCGATGAAGGCACCCATGCGATCCGTCATCTCGTTCAGATGCAGCGGGAACGTCATGTGGCCGCCGTCGATCCAAAGGATGTTCGGCTTGCCCCAATCGTGCCACTGTCGCTCGACCAGCTTGGCATCGATGTAGCCATCTTCCCGCGCTTCGATCCACAGTTGCTCATCGGAGCTAAGTTTCGGCCGCAACTTCGAGAGCCCGATACGTTGAAAGATCTCTCGACGCTGCTCGGAGTCGATGCCCCAACGCTCAAGATCGGTCCTCATTCGCCACAGAATCCCGGCTTCCTCTACAGCATCCTCTAATTCCAAATGAGAAATAATTGGAACGACATAGTCCGGCCCTTGGCTCAAGCACCCGAGGGTCATCGTTATCGCGCCGCCCAGACTGATGCCGCTAACCCCGACCTGCTCATAGCCCTGATCGCGTAGCCAGCCGATCAACGAGCGCGCGTCGCACACCGCTTGACGAACGCCTTCGAGCGACCGGACGAGATCCGCAGTCCAAAAGAACTCACCCGAAAACAGCGACGTCCGCGGCGTGCGCTGACCATGAAACGGCAGGCATAGGTGCACGATGTCGACGCCCAGTTCCTTCGTCCACTTGCGGAACAGCGTGGTTTCCTCGACCCACGAGCCCGGCTCTAGCCAGCCGTGAACGTAGATCAAAACGCGCTTGCGTCGGCGACCGTCAGGCTGAACCCAGCGCGCATACGCGATGCGGTTCCGTTTGTAATCGCGCTGATAGCGCCGAAGATACGTAGGGCAGAGGATCTCGTGAGCGCTCTCCCATGTCAGCGTCGTCGTTCGTAGCGAGCGAGCGATGATGCCTCGACGAATGCGCATCGATGTGAGCCGCGGCACCTCAGGAAAAAGCTGCTCGGGGCGCAGGTCGAGATACCGGTCGAGGTCGCTCACGGTGTTGTGCTTCGCCGGACGCACGTGCAGTAGCCGGCTCAATCCGCCCGCGACCTTATCGAGGTGGCGTCCGATACCCATGCTCTGACCTATAGCGCAAAAGCCGCCCCCATCGGCGCTCCCTGAGGTAGCATCCGCCTATGTTCAACGACTTGAGCCGCAATGATCGGATGCTCCTTCTCAAGTTTGTCTGCTCGGTCGCATGGGCGGACCTCGAGATCAAAGACAGTGAACGAAACTTCGTCCTGCGCCTGGTCGGACGGCTAGAACTCGGCGATGACGAGAAGGCACAGGTCGAGGAGTGGCTTCACACGGCGCCAGCACCGGACTCGGTCTCACCGGACAAGGTGCCAGCCGAGCATCGCCGAGTCTTCATCGAGGCGGCGCGCGCGGTCATGTATGCCGACGGCGATATCGACGAGGAAGAGCGGGCTCAGCTCGACAAGCTGAAGGCTGCGCTGAGCACCTAGCTCGCTTTTCTTAGTTCCGACGCGCCGAAGCAGCACCGCCCGGCGCCACGTCTGAACCGTCCGTCAGTGTCGCAGACTGGCGAAGCTCTGCGTGTTGTCGCGCTCGTTCCCCGTCTCGATGAGCGTTGATTTGTAGACAATCGTGCCGTCTTTCTTCGCGACTTCAC
>JAUIKB010000993.1 GCA_030430975.1 Polyangia bacterium | reverse complement strand
CAGTACCCGCTGTGCGAGAGCGAACTCTGGTTCTACGACGGTGTAGAGCAGAAGCCTGGTATGTGTTGCTACCAGACCGAGCCGGCTTGTTTTGAGGGGCGCCCGTTCATCGTCGGGGGTGAGCAGCGCCTGGCGCCGGCGAGCCGCCGTACGGATTGGACTGGCTCGGATGTCGCGCCCAGCGTCGATGAGCTCGATCCGGCGACGCGCAGCGCGCTCGCCGAGGCGTGGCTATCCGCGGCGCGCATGGAGCACGCTTCGGTTGCCGCGTTTGCGCAACTGACGCTCCAATTGCTCGCGCTTGGCGCTCCGCCCGAGCTGCTGGCCGACTCGCAGGTAGCCGGTGCGGACGAGGTCCGACACGCCAAGGGCTGTTTCAGGTTGGCTAGCCGGTTCGGTGAGGTACCGGTCGGCCCCGGACCGCTGTCGGTTTCCGGAGCCTTGGACCACATCGATCTCGTATCGCTCGCTGTCGCGACCTTCGACGAGGGCTGCGTGGGCGAGACTGTAGCGGCGCTGCTGGCTACCGAAATGCGCGCACACGCGCGTGACGAGCAGGTGATCGAGCTGCTGGACTCCATCGCCGAAGAAGAAGCGCAGCATGCGGAACTCGCGTGGCGCATCGTGCGCTGGGCAGTTTCAGTGGGTGGAGACGACGTCCGTGATGCGATCCTTCGCCACTACGCCGCTATGAAGCAGCGCCCAGGTCCCGTCGATGCTCACCCCGACGTCGACGTGCAGCAGTGGCACGCGTTTGGTCGCTTGACGGCGCAGGAGACGGCGCGCGTCGAGCGCGAGGCGCTGGCATCCGTCATCGAACCTTGTTTGGCGTCACTGGTTGGCGACGCTTCGGAACCCCAACGCGCCGCCGCGGACGTCTCGTCCGTGCAGCTGGCATAGGTCACTTGGCTCTTAGTTATCGAAACGGAACATCATCATGAACGCATCAGCAGAACTTAGATTTCGACTTCTCGCCGTGCTCGTCGGCTCTTCCACCCTGGCGTGTGGAGGCGCGACCTCGGATGGGCTGAGTAGCGGCGGTGCGGGGGGCACCGGCGGCACGACCGGCGGCGCCGGAGGTTCGACCACGACCGGCGGAACCGGAGGGTTCGTTGCGGGTGGCACCGGCGGCACGACCGGTGGCTTCGGCGGGGTTTCGACGGGCGGAGCATCGACCGGCGGCGCGTCGACCGGTGGCTTCGGCGGGGTTTCGACCGGCGGCGTCGGCGGCGCCGCCGGGACCGCAGGCGTCGGCGGCACGTCCGGCGGTGCGGGCGGCAGTGCCGGGTTCGGCGGCATCGGTGGCTCGAGCGGGGCGGGCGGCGCTGGCGGCGGCCTGATTACGTACGGCGAGGTCCAATGCGACGCCTGGTGTGAAGGCAAGACGTGGGATTCCTGCTGGCCGGAGGGACAGGTGCCCGTGTGGCCCGGCGTGCCCATGTCGAACGCTTGTCCCGGTGCGCACGAGGTCGACAACCAGTCGTATCCGCTGTGCGGCCCGGGCGAAGTCTGGTTCTACGATTCCCAGAAGAAGGTTCCCGGGATGTGCTGCTACACGACCGAGCCGCAGTGCCTGGTCGGGCGCCCGTTCGTCGTCGCCGGCGAACAGCGGTTGGCGCCGGCCGCGGCCCGTGGCGACTGGGGAAGCCACGTATTGGCCATGGACGAGGCGGAGATCGATTCCGCGACGCGCGAGCAACTGCACGCGGTGTGGCTCGATGACGCGCGCCAGGAGCACGCATCGGTGGCGGCGTTTGCGCAGCTGACGCTGCAGCTGCTAGCGCTCGGCGCGCCGCCCGAGCTGCTTGCGGCGTCGCAGGTCGCGGGTGCGGATGAGGTCCGCCATGCGCAGGGTTGCTTTGCCCTGGCGAGCCGGTTTGGCAGCGGACTGGTTGGTCCGGGGCCGCTTCCCGTCAACGGCGCGCTCGACTCGATCGATCTAGTATCGGTGGCGGTCGCCACGTTCGAAGAGGGCTGCGTCGGCGAGACGGTAGCCGCGCTGCTAGCGACAGAGATGCGCGGTCACGCTCGCGATACGCAGGTCGTCACCCTGCTGAACGCGATCGCCGAAGAAGAAGCGCAGCACGCGGAACTCGCGTGGAGCATCGTGCGCTGGGCTGTGCAGCTCGGTGGCGACAACGTGAAGTCAGCGATCGCCTGTAAGCTAGCCGAAATGCAACGGGTGATTCATACACGCGCCGCAGCGGAGTTCGAAGGCGACGTGGAAGCGTGGCATGCGTTCGGTCGGCTCACTCCGCGGGAGGCCCTCAGCGTCGAACGTGAAGCGCTCGATGCGGTGATCGCACCGTGCGTGGATCAGCTGCTGGCGTCGCCTAGCGCTGCTCGACCGTCACCAGTGCTTTCGGCTCAGCTGAGCTGACGTAGCCGGCTGCTTCTTCGTCGTCGTTCAGTTCGGCGACGAAGAAGCTCGCCACGTAGCGGCGCACGATGTCGATGCCGGTTTGGACGGGGATGTAATCGAACATCTCGCCCTGATTGCCCTCGGAATGGCGGGTGCCAGAGCCGCAGCCTGCCTTGAAGCCATCGACGATGCCGCACAGATCCGACGTGGACCAGTGCCCGGCGTCGGCGATCTCGATCTTGGTGACCGGCTTGTTCGCGTCCTTGAAGTTGGCGCGTAGGACGCCGTTACCTATCTCTTGGATGCTGTTGTCTTCCTGAGCGAGCAGCAGCAGCAGCGGTTGCTTGATGTTGGCCATGTCAACGCCGGGCAAGAGAGGGTTCTGCATCGGGGCGAAGATGCCGACGCCCGCCTTCACTCGCGTTTCGGTCTGCATCAGGTTACCGACCGTGACGG
>JAUIKB010000992.1 GCA_030430975.1 Polyangia bacterium | reverse complement strand
CATTTGCTCGGCGCCGCCGAGCGAACACAACGCTGTGTCGTTTTCTATATGGATGGAGTGGTTTGGCCCACGTTGCTGGACGGTTGTTTGACGCCAAAAAAAGACGATACCGGTTAGCCTTGCCTACCGAGCGCAGTTGGGCGAGCAGGCCGTGGCCCACGGCATCGGCGGGGTTCACTGCATGCGGAGTTGGGCGAGCAGGCCGGTTAGGCGGCGCAGCACGAACTGATCGGCGGGTGACAGATTCGGGGACGAGATTGTTTCTAGGTAGTTTTGCAATGACTTGAAGTTGCCGGAGGTTACCGACGGTAGCCCGGTGTACAGCTGGTCGACGACATCGGCGGGGAGGATAGACTTTGCGGCGGCGTGTGCATCGAGCAGCTGCTCGAACCACGTAACGGTTCGGGCGGCGAATCCCAGCCGGACGCAGTATTTGGTGATGAACTCTCGCTGGACGTCGCTGGAGAACTGGCGTGTGACAATGACGGCCGCGACGTGTCGGTGAAGGGCGGGCTGAGCGATGCGAAGCGCTTCATCGACCTCGCCGAGCGACAGTGCCTTGTCGATCAGATTGCTGAGTACGCCCAGAGCGGCGGCGGACGGTCCGGTCGGGGCGGCCATCTTGGTGACGGTTGGAGCGCTGCGCCGATCGCGGGGGACGACGTCGGAGATCGGCGGTCCAGTGAGGCTCACCTCGACTCTGGTGTCGCCGATGATGACGACGTCGCCCGCTTGGAGCGGATGCGGGGCGCGCTCTCCGACGCGCTCCCCGTTCACAAACACGCCGTTGGCGCTGTCGAGGTCCCGCACGACGAGCGCTGCCCCGACGACCTCGAAGCTGGCATGGGCGCGAGAGATACGTGGATCGTTGTCGATCGGCAGATCGGCGTCGTGACCTCGTCCGACGATCGTCTGGCGCTGAACGGGATGCTGAGTCCCGTTGACGAGTAGTTGAAAGAGTCCCCCCGGACGAAGCGTGACTTGACCGGCCCGTTTGGACATGGCTCTGGTTTTAGCACGGGAGCGCCTGTTGGCGATGCTCAGGCTGACGGTCGGGCGACCGGGACCAGCTCCTGGCGACACCTTGTTGCGGGAAGCGCGAATACGCGGGCATTCGTGGCCCCGCTGGCTGTGGGGTCGAGTCTACACGACGATGAAATATTGGCAAAGCGCGCCTTCGCCGGAAGAGCGCCGCGCCATCCGCGCGCGCTCGTTCATGTCGTGAGCTTGAAGAGTGTCTGGCTATTAACGGAAAGAAATAATTTGGACGCTTCTGTGTCGAGATCGAGTTGGTCGAGCTGGGCCAGGCAAGACTGAGGAGTGATCATCGGGAAGTTGGAACCGAATAGCACCTTGTGCCGCCCGTGGCCGCGCATGAATGCGACGAGCTCTGGCGGATAGCGGCTCGGCTTGTACGCCGAGGTATCGATGAAGACGTTCTGGTACTTGGTCGCCAACGCGATCATCTCGGTGGTCCACGGGTAGCCGATGTGGCCTCCGACGATTTTGAGCTCTGGAAACTCGCACGCGACGTGATCGAGATACGGAATAGGCCGGCCCGGCTCGGACGGTTTGAGTGGGCCGGCATGACCGACCTGCAAACAGAACGGGACGTCGAGCTCGATGCACTCCGCGTACAGCGGGTAGTAACGCCGATCGTCCGGAGGCAGCCCCCACAGCCACGGCAGGACGCGCAGCCCAACGAAGCCGAGTTCCCTGACCGCCCGCCGCAATTCGCGCACCGCGTGCATCGGTCGCGAGATATCGACTGAGGCGACGCCGAACAGGCGCTCTGGGGCGGCGGCGACGACCCGAGCCACATGATCATTGGACAACAAGGGTCCTTGGGGGCCCCACCAAGCGCTGACGAGCGCTTGGTCAACGCCAGCGGCATCCAGGGCGCTCAGCGTGAACTCGACGGGGATGTCGTCCGGCAGCTCGGTGAGGCCCAACCAGCGGCGGAGGGACGCGAACATCGGATCACCGATGAACTCGGGGGTGGGATGCTGGATCCACGCGTCGATAATGTGGGGTGGCATTTCGCGCTACGGTAACCCGGAACGCTACGGCCGGCGTTGTACGTTCCCGCTGGTATGATCTTCCCAGATTGAGAATCGTTGGTGCGAGCGTCCACGAACGCATCGGAGGAAACTAATGAGCTTAAGAGGGAGTCTTGCCGTATGTGGCCTGCTAGTTGCCGGGTGCGGCACCGCCGCGGAGCCGGATACGAATGAGTATGCGAGTGCGGTAACCGAGCTTGAGGCTCGATTTCGCCTGTCTCTAGCGGGCGTGGCGACCGACGCGCGGTACGCGACCCTGCACGTTGCTGAGCAGCAGGGAGCGGTTTCGCTGACCGAACCGCGCAGCGGCGCGACGATGAACTGGCGCCTGTCAGGCGCGAAACAGCCGTTGGAGCGTTCCGGCACCGGCTGGGTTGGCAGAGGTAGCGCCGCGACGACCGTTTTGGTGCGGAGTCGCCGGCGTGGGTTCGAGGATTACGTCGAGTTCGAGCGGCCTCCGGAACGAGAGGTCGTCACGTTTGAGTTGGACGTGGCGAACGTCGCGGGCTTGCGATTGATCGATGGGAACCTTGAGCTGCTGGATGCGGGCGGCGCGCCGCGACTGCGGATGAACGCGCCGTATCTGCTCGACAACCAGGCGCGTGTGCGGCCAGTGGGAGTCGCCGTATCAGGTTGCGCGGTCGACACCAGCGTCAAACCGCCATGGAATCGGCCGGTCACGCCGATCGGAAGTTCGCGCTGCACGGTTCAGCTGACGTGGCACGTGCCGGAGTCGGCCTATCCAATCCTCGTCGATCCG
>JAUIKB010000991.1 GCA_030430975.1 Polyangia bacterium | reverse complement strand
CCTCGGTGAGGTCATTGGCCGCGAAGTTTTCCGATCCGACCGTTTGTGCGTATTTTTCGACGTGGCCCTCACTCGCCTACCATCAGCCTTATCGAAGTCGTTACACTACGGAAAGTCCGCGCTCGTCTCCACAGTCGCGCCGCTATCGGTTGGCTGCGTCCTGGTTGCGGCAATGCCTACGGCCAGTGCCGACAAGGGGGCAGCACCGGTCGTCGATCTGGCTAAGGCCACCGACACAGACGGGACCCTCACGACGCCCCTGGCGGATGGTGGCGAGGCGACTCTGACGCTGCAGCCGCAGCTGCAAAAGTCAGCGCGGCGGTTGCTGGCTCGCGCGAACCCGGTTCGGGGCGCGGCGATACTGGCTGACGTCCGCACCGGGGACGTCCTCGTCCACGCGGGGTTCGTTCGCGGCACGGGCGCTAGTCACGACAGTCCCAGCTCCATGTCGGCGCCGAGCGCGAGCCTGTTCAAGTTGATTACGAGCGCCGCCCTGATCGAGCGCTCCAAGGTCCCCGTGAGCAAGCGCGTCTGCTACCTGGACGCCGCCCACGGGATCTATCGCCGGCACCTCGATCCCCCGAAAGCCGGCAGAGCGGCGTGCAGCACATTCCGCGACGCTCTCGGCCATAGCCGCAATGCGGTGTATGCACAGCTCACCACAAGATACCTTGCACGGCAGGAGCTGATCGATACCGCCGCAGCGTTTGGCTTCAATGCCACGGTGCCCTTCAACGGTCCTGCAAAGGTCGGAACCGCCACGGTTCCGATCGGGGACCTTGAATTCGCGCGCATGTCAGCCGGATTTCGCGACAGCACGCTCACGCCCCTCGGCGCGACGCACATCGCCGTCACGCTTGCGCGCGGCGGGCAACCCCGGGAACTACGGATCGTCAAACACACCCCGAGCTACACCGCACCTAAGCGGTCCAGTAGACAGCCTCGGGTGATGAAAGCGTCGACGGCCTGGACGCTGCGCAGGATGATGGAGACCACGGTCCACGGCGGCACGGCCCTCGACGCGTTCACCAAGCCGAAAGGCGGGCGCTACCTAACCGGCATCCGCATCGCTTCAAAAACCGGCACGCTCAAGCGGGACGCCAAGACGACCACAACATGGTTCATCGGCTTCGCACCCGCCCGAGCTCCGAAGATCGCCTGGGCGGTGACGCTCGACAATTCAAGTGTCTGGCGCAAGAAAGCCAAGCACGTCGGACGTGACTTACTCCGTGCCTACTACCACCACCGCGGACGTGCCGGCGTAGACGACCCGATCGTCAACCCCTAGCGTCGCCGCCGGCGAACAACCCATCCGAGTCCGGCCAGCACCAACCAACCCGCCGACCCTGTGGAGCGCTGGTGCCCGCCCACGGCCCGACAGCCACAGCCCTTTTTCTCTTCTTTCTTTTGCGGCGCCGGCTTGGTCTCTTCTTTCACCGCTGCGCCCTTGATATCGATTGAGGGCACCGGTGTCTTGATCGCCTTATCGAGCGGAACCTCCTTACGGTCCTTCTGCGAGAGATCGGTCGCTATCCAGATCTTGCGCAAGCCGCGGTACGTTCTCGGCGGCTTGCCCCAACGGTGCGGGACCGGTTTCTCGCACTTTACCTGGCCCTTCCATGGGTGGAAGAAGTTGAAGCGCACTTGAAGCTTGCTGCGATCTGAATCGATAACGGCCGTGGGCAGCGTGCCCTTCTCTCCCTTTGGGATCTCGACGCCTCCGCGCTTGTGCTTGTCCGCGGGTCCAATCTTGACGTCCTCAGGGAGCGTGTCCTTGGTGTATCGATGGTGCAGGCGTGTGAGAATATACTCGTGTCGTGACAACAGCGCCTTGCGACGCGCAACCTCTTCGCGCGTCTCCTTGTTCTGTTTTTGCTCCGCCTTCTCGAGCTTCTCCTCTTTCTTTTTTTCCTCGTCAGATAGCTCTGGCGGCTCGGGGTTCTTGTCTTCATCGGACACGAATTGCTCGAAGACGTCAGCGCCCAGGGTCAGTAGCTCGCTGATGTACAGCGGTGGATTGGGACACGGCTCGCCGCAGCCGCTGGTCGGCCAGGAGTACTCCAGCACGAACGCCTTCGGATCCTTGGCGAGCATCCGGTCGTGAATCGCCGCGTACAGCTCACCCGGTCGTTCTTTGAGCCCCCCTGGGCCTGGCACCGACTTCATCGCTACCTCCAGGTTGGTAGGCGGTGTAACGGTCTTGTAGTTCTTTGCCTCGTAGCGTTTATCGGGATCGAGCACGAAAACCAGCAATTCCTGAGCGCCACTTAGATTCAAACGTCCAAGGGTCGAAGGAATCGTTGTGACAGGCTTCTCTGACCAGTAACGGATGGCGGAGAGCTGTGAGCGACCTCCCGCGATGATCTCCAGTCGCTTTGGATCGACGTCTGCTACCAAGAACTTCATCTTGGCATCGACGTAGGGCTTGATCGCGCTAGCGAGACCGTCCGGTGGCTTGTACCCGTTATCAGACAGCCACGACGGTAGCTTGGCTGAGTCCTCTTCGGAGAGCAGGTTGAACGTGTATTCGCCCTGCTTGAAGTCCGGCTTGATCCTGAGCGAGAGTTTCTTGGCGACTTTCTTCTTGGGTCCGGTCCCCGGCATATTGATGCCCAAGAAGTTGGTGCTGTCGGATGCCTTGAGGTTGCGCTCCCAGATCTGCTCGGCCTTGCCTGGCTCGCACGGGTCCTTCTCCCAAAATTCGTGGAACCGAGGCGCGCTCATCTCGTCGAGTCGCCCAACGGCATCGCGCCGCAGGGTCTTAATACGCTCTTGAGTCACGTCTCCGGGCACCGGGACCACGAACGCGAAGGGCTTCATGGGA
>JAUIKB010000990.1 GCA_030430975.1 Polyangia bacterium | reverse complement strand
CCGCCGGCGAAACGACCACAGGGTACTCCCAACGTTGCGACAGCAAAGGCACTAGCAATCCGGGCCCCAATGCCCGAGTCATGCCACGTACGACGCGCAACGACATGATCGGCTTCCGCTGCTGCGTCGACGCTGAATAGACGCTAACGGACCCTCGCTGGCCCATCGGCCCATCGGCCGAAAGATGTTAGGCTTTTGGCATGACGAAGCACTTTCTCGCCGGCTTGATGTCGGTCCTCGCTGTCACCGGATGCGGCGCGGAGGACACGCCCGCGGACAGCGGCGGCGCAGGCTCGGCGGAGGCGTGTGATGAAGCTGCGATCGCGGCGTGCGTTGCCGGTCAACGGACCTGCGTCCCGACGACCGAAGGGTACGCCTGCGAATCCTGCCCCGAAGGCGAGGGCCCGGCTACTGACGGAACGTGCGCCAAGCTCGCCGGGAACATGCTGGAGAACCAGTTTGACACGCAGACCCTCGAACCCGGTTTTGAGCGCGATAATCTCTGCCAAAGCTGGACGCTGAACAACGACGACGAGATCTGGGTGAACGCCGTCGAATTCATCTCCGGCGGCGGCTACCACCACTCGAATTGGCTGTTCGTCCCTGACGATCAGTTCGACGGACCGGACGGGGCGTGGGACTGTGCCGATCGGGAGTACAGCGAAATCGTGGCGGCCGTCTCGGGTGGCGTGTTGTACGCCCAGGCCACTCAGGTCGACCACGAACTGCAGCGCTTCCCCAAAGGCGTGGCGCTGAGGCTTCCGCCGCGAACCCGCATCATCGGCGGAACGCACGTGTTCAACACCACCACCACCGCGATCGTCTCGCCGCTCCGACTTCGCCTATACGAAGTAGAAAAAAAATCGATTACCGTGCCGTTGACGCCGTTTCGGATGAACAACAGCGCGCTGACAATCCCAGCCAAGTCGAAGTCGGAGTTCCGCGCGGAGTGCGACTTCGAATACGTACGCAACGCACCCCTGGACATCGATCTGTACTACGCCATGCCTCACTACCACTCCTTGGGCGATCGATTCCGGCTTGAGCTGCTTGGCGGCGAGCGCGATGGCGAAGCGGTGTTTGACCACCAAGGGGAACCGCGCGGATACGTCTTCGATCCACCGGTAAGCCTTAGTGGCGCCAAAGGCCTAACGTTTTCATGTGGTTACAATAACCCACGCAGCGAAGAAGTCGGCTTCGGGATCGGCGATCAGGAGATGTGCGTGATGCTGGGGTTCGCGCGGTCGGACTACATCTTCGACGCAGCCGCCGACAAGACCGTCGACACCAGCGCCGGACAGAGCGGCACGCGGTTTGACGGCAAATGCACAGTGATCGGCATCCCGTACAGTCAAACCAAGTAGCTAGGATTTCACGACGTTGGTCGGGTCACCGTCCAAGAAGCACCTGACGTTCTGGATAGCAACGTTCATCAGTCTCTGGCGAGACGCGAGCGTCGCCCACGCCATGTGCGGAGTCACGATGCACCGCGGCGCCCCGATCAAGGGACTGCCGTCGGAGGGCGGTTCGGTGTCCAGCACGTCCACCGCGGCGCCTGCCAAGTGCCCTCGTTCGAGGGCAGCTTGGAGCGCGACCTCGTCGATGAGCGCGCCGCGCGCGGTGTTGATCAACATCGCGTCCGGCTTCATGGTACCGAGACGCTCAGCGTCTACGAGGTGACGAGACTCGTCGGTCAAGGGACAGTGGAGCGACACGACGTCCGCGGAGCGAAACAGCTCGGCGAGAGGCGCGATCGAAACCGCGACGCCGGCTGCCTCGAGCTCGCGAATCCGCGCGGCTTGCGTCCGGGAATCGCGACGCTCGGCGGCCACGACATGCATTCCCAGTGCAGCGCCGATCGCCGCTACTCGAGCGCCGATGGCGCCCAGGCCGACGATGCCGAGGCGGCGGTCGGCTAGTTCGCATAGCGTGCCCGTCCAGAAGCAGAAGTCCGTCGCCTGTTGCCAGCGTCCCGTCGCAACATCGCCGTGATGCTCAGCTACTCGATTCGTCATCTCGAGAAGCAAAGCGATCGTGTGCTGGGCGACCGAGGCGGTGCCGTACTCGGGAACGTTCGTCACGACGATGTTTCGAGTGGCCGCGGCCTCGACATCCACTACGTTGGTGCCGGTAGCGGTGATCCCGACATAAGCCAGGTTCGGGCAGGCCTGAATAATCGCTGCGTCGAGGATCACCTTGTTGGTCAGTACGCAGTGCGCGTCTCCGATACGGTCTACCACTCCGGCGGAGGTGCGATCGTACACAGTCAGCCCTCCCAGAGCCTTCAGCGCGTCCCAACTCAAGTCGCCGGGATTGAGCGTGTATCCATCCAAAACCACGATTTTGTCTTGCGTCACGTGCCGAGTGTAGCCGGGTGGCGCACCTATTCGCGATAGCGGGGCTTGCTTGAGCCCGGACCGTGCGTGTAGCGTTGCCGCATGTCAGCCAAGCTTCCTCTCGATGCATTCTTAGCGGTGACGGCGGTCGCCTGGGCGGATGGCCGCATGACGAAAGAAGAGGCGGAAGGCCTCCGGCGCGCCGCGGCCGACCTTGGCTTGGACAGCGAAGAGTTGGAGCGGATCAAAGAGGCGACCAAGGAGCCGTTCGACATCGCGGATGTCGACCTGTCCGACCTCGACGATTGGGATCAGGCGCTCACCTACGCGATCGCCGTCTGGTTGGCTCAGCTCGACGGAGTGACCAACGCCGCCGAGATGGAGAGCCTGCGGAAGCTGGCAGCGCTCACAACGATCCCGGAGCTCAAGCGCAGGCTGCGTCGCAGGCTGCTCTCCCGAGGCGTGCGGCCGGCCGTGGTCGACGAGCCGC
>JAUIKB010000989.1 GCA_030430975.1 Polyangia bacterium | reverse complement strand
GTCTTCGCCGCAGGCCGACAACGTCAGCGTGCCACGTTCGCGCATGCCCGCGATGTTGGGGGTAAAGCCAACTTCCATCGTGACGCTTTGTCCGGCGGTGAGTTCGAAGGTGCAGGTTTGCGCCTGGCGTCCGACCACGAATTTGAAGGAGTGCTCGGTGGGCGTGGGTTCGACGAGCAGGTGAATCTCGAGCGAATCGGCGCAACCGGTTAAGTCGCAGTCTGTTGGTCCGCAGCTGGACGGAGCTAGGGCGAGGGGTATTGCGCAAACGCTCGCGATCCGTGCACCGGAGGCTGGGGTCATTTCGCTGTACGCAGATCGACAGTTGCGGTCGCGGTGCGGCAATGCCCGGTGCAATCGGCACCGTTCGGGTACTGGTCTGTGTAGCTGGGCGTGAGAACGATGGTACGAGCCTCGACATCGCTGCGGATGATGCTGACGGGCAGCTCGTCGGGCGTCGCGTAAAGGCTCAGGCCAATGTACGACGGCCCGTCGTATGCGTTCACGCATCGATCGTCGACGCAGTGTTGAGCGGTCGAGCGGCTCGTCAGACTGACCTCAGCGCGCTTCGTCGAGCACTCGCCGTTGGCGTAACCGTTTAAACCGAGGTTCGTTTCAGTCGCGTCGATCGTGCAGGATTGCTGCTCGCCATCGAGGATGAATTCAAGTCGATACGTGGCCGCGCTTGGTTCCGGAAACACCTTGAGTTGGAGAGTGTCGACGCAGCCAGCGGAGTGGCACGACTTGAGTTCGCAACCCGACGAGCCTGCGGCGCTTGCGAATGTGATTGCTGTGATGATCGGGAAGGCAGCGGCGTTCCAGCGCGTCACGGCGGCTCACGCAGATCGATCGTCTCCGTGGCGGTTCGAACCGTCGGCTCACATCCGTCGCCGTTTGGCATGCTGGTGCGGTAGTTGGGTTTCAGTTCAAGGGTGCGCTCCAGTTGGCCATCGTGCAGGATGCGGAGCGGCAGCCGATCCGGAGCACCGAAGGAAAGGGACAACAGCGCTTCGCGTGGGTAGGCATCCTGGCACTGGTTGTCGACGCAGTCCTGAGGCGGGTTGGTCCTGAGGAGTTCGAGTCCTCCGCCGCCTGAGCACTCACCGACAGCGCCGGTGGCGAGGGTCTCTTTCGTGGCTTCGACGGTGCAGGTGTGCGTTTCGCCCCCGACGGAAAACTCGACCGTGTACGTGCCCGGCTGGCGATCGCGCAGGATGTAGATCTGCAGCGAGTCAGCGGGCCAGCTTTCGTTGCAGGCATGGCTGCCACACCCGGTTTCCGTTGCCAGGACGACGGACAGTCCGATCCCCAACAAGATGCTCGCACGACTCATGGTGGTTAGTCTAACTCAACCGAGCGAACTGTCGAGTTGATGCGCCCTTCGCGCCGGGCTTATGCTGCGGCGGTCATGGCGTTTCGGAGTCCCATGCGGCGCGCGCGTGGATTGATCGGATTCACGTGGGGAACGCTGTGGTTCAGTGCGGCGGCGCTCGGATACGCGCAGGAAGTCATCTCTCGGTACACGGCGCCCGGGGCGATGAACGACGGGGGGAGCGAGCTCACCGAAGCGCTCGGGTTGATCGAGCCTGCGACTGAGCTCGCGGAAATGGATGCTCGGTTCGAGAATCTGGAGAGCCTCAGCACGCTGCTGGGCGTCTTGATGGTGGGCGGCTTCATGTTCTGGCTGCATCGATCGTATCGAAACATTCACGCGTTCGGTCGTCCGCCTCAATCCAACCCGGCGTGGGCGGTGTTCGGGTTCGTGGTTCCGATCCTGAACTTCTTTAAACCGTACCAGCTGGTTGAAGAGACCTGGCGTCGCTGTTCGGGGTCGAACTACGCTCGCGGTGCCGGTTGGATTCTGCCGTGGTGGCTCTCCGTTTGGCTGAGTCGGTTGGTGACGCGCACGCTGGAGACGCAGCAGACCGACTCGTCTCCAGAGGCGGTGATGGCGCTGGGGGTGATCCTGGGCGTGTTGGAGTCGGTGCCGATCGTGCTTGGGATCGTCGTCGTGTGGATGGTGACGATGCGCCAGGAACTGAACGTGCCGGGTGGCGCAGAGGCCGTGCTGGCGGAAGTGCGTCGGCACCGTCCCGGACGGCTTCTGGCGCGGGCCAATGATGACAGTACGCCCTATCGCAGCTTGCCGCCCGATACGCTCGCGGAGATCGAGCCGCATCCGTCGCGGAGCGTTCCGGTCGGAGCTGTCGGTGGGCTTGTGGTGTTGTTGCCGGTGGCGCTCATGGGGCCGGGGTGGCTGAGCGTGCCGACGTGGCTTCTGCTAGGCGCGGCCGGGTGCGCGATCGCGGCTGCATGGCGTGGCCGTCGAGGGCGGCGCCTATCGATCGATACTACTGGTTGGATAAATGAGGCCGGCACCGTGGATGTTAAGAACGTGCAGCAGGTGCGGATCCGGCGCGAGTGGGGCGACGTGATGGGTTGGACGATTTGCTACGGCGTGTGGGCGCAGGTGGACGACGGTGAGGTCCCACTCATGCGCGGTTTGCCGGGCGGTGACGCGCGCCAGCTGCACGACTGGTTGCGCGCCCGGCTCCAATCAGGCGACTCTGCGCTAACCGATGAGCAGTGACCCTACCGATACGCGCCGCGCCCTCGTCATCGGAAACAGCGACGGCATCGGGCTGGCGGTTACGGAGCGGCTGTTGGCGAGCGGGTGGACGGTGGAGGGGATCTCGCGCCGCGATAGCCCCGTGAACGATTCGAGCGGCGGCTATGTGCACCACGTGGCTGACGTCGCCGATGCGACCTACGCCGAAACGCTGGCGGCGATCGTCGGCCGGATGGGGCCGCTTGACCTCTGCATCTACTGC
>JAUIKB010000988.1 GCA_030430975.1 Polyangia bacterium | reverse complement strand
CAACTATCCCACCTGGACGCTGCCGGTGATCTCCGGCGGACGCCTGCTCGTCCGCGATCAGGCGATGCTGACCGCTTACGACATTCGCTCCGGCCAATAAGTTCATGGAGATCAACCCGACCGCCATCGTCGAGCTCCTGCTGCTGCTGCTCATCGCCGCCTCGCTTATCGCGATGGTGACGCGACGGCTGCGCATTCCCTACACCATCGCCCTGGTGTTCGGCGGCGTGATGATCGACCTATTCCACATTCCTCTGGTGGAGCGAATGGGCCCGGACGGCGCGGCCACCGGCTGGCTAACGCCCGAAATCATCTTCATGGTGTTTCTCCCCGGGCTCTTGTTTGAGGCGGGCATCAACATCAACGTCCGCGTGCTGCTGCGTAACTTGGCGCCGATTCTGACCGTGGCGATCTTTGGCTTGGTTCTCGCAACGCTAGTCACCGGGTACGCGGTCTACTGGTGGACCGGGCTGGCGCTGCTGCCGGCGCTGGTGTTCGGTGCTTTGATCTCGGCCACGGACCCGATCTCCGTGCTGGCGCTGTTCAAGCAACTCGGCGTCTCCAAGCGTTTGGCCACCATCGTCGAGGGTGAGAGCTTGTTCAATGACGGCACGGCCGTGGTGCTGTTCCAGATCCTGGTGGCGGCGGTGGCGACGGGGGAGATCCACCCGGTCGAAGGCGTCGGACGCTTCTTCGTGGTCGCCCTGGGCGGTCTCGCCATCGGAGTCGGGCTGGGCTACGTGATCAGTCAGGTCACCGCCAAGATCGACGACCCGCAAGTGGAGATCACGCTGACCACGATCCTGGCCTACGGGTCGTTCTTGCTGGCGGAGCACTTCCACGTCTCCGGAGTGATTGCCACCGTCGGCGCCGGACTGATGATTGGCAACTTTGGGGCGCAGGTTGGCATGAGCTCGCGGACCAAGATCGCGCTGTGGAGCTTTTGGGAATACGTCGGGTTTGTGATCAATTCGCTGATCTTCTTGCTCATCGGCATCGAGGTCCACGTGCTGGACCTGGCGCAGTACTGGCAGCCGATCGTGTTGGCGATCGTCGCGACTTTGCTGGGGAGGACGCTGGCGGTCTACGGGCTCACGCCAATCGTCAACCTGTTCTCCAAGCCGAAGGTCCCGTCGGCTTGGCAGCATGTGCTCACCTGGGGCGGCATCCACGGCGGCGTCTCTATCGCGTTGGCGCTGAGCCTGGCGACGGATTTCCCGGAGCGCGGGCTGGTACTGGCGATGACGTTCGGGGTGGTGGCGTTCTCGATCGTAGTGCAGGGGCTGACGGTGAGTCCGCTGATGCGGAAGCTGGGCATCGAGATGGGATCCGAGGACGAGTATGACCGCACCCGCGTCCGCCAGATGGCGACAGCGGCGGCCCGACGGGAACTTGCGGAGCTGCGAGAGCGGCACATGCTGACTCCGCCGGTGTTTCGCAAGCTGCAGGCTGAGATCGAGGGTGAGCAGGCGCAGGTGGAAGACCGCATCAAGGGTCTGCATCAGCAGGACGCCCACTGGGCCGAGGAAGAGGAGCGTGTGGCGCGTTCGCAGCTACTGCGAGCCGAGAAGGCCGCCATCCAACGCGCCGCGACCGATGGGCTGATCTCGTTGCACACCGCAGAAGAGATGTCGAGCGAGGCTGATGATGAGCTCGAAAGGTTGATGGGGCCTCCTGGGCACTGACCGGGGACTGCTGTTCCCGTTGCACGGAGCCCGTGCCCGCGGCTATCCTGGCCTGCATCATGTACACCTGGAACGCCAGCGGCGAGGAAGGCGCGGTCTTGTATGTAGGAGACGCAGCCCGTAACGTCTTGATCCTCAACGACTGTCCGCGCAAGCTGCGGATTCGGCTCGATGACGACTCCGGCAACGACTACGCGCTGCTGCCCCAGTCGTCCGGCGTGTTCTCCGCTTCAAAGATTGTGGTGTTGGCGCCGGGGCAGGGCACCACGGTTTGGGGCCGCTTCAACCTTGTGGAATAGCAAAAGGCCCCAAGCCGGGAACGGTTCGGGGCCTTTTCGGTTGATGTGACTTGCGTGCGGCAGGTTAACTGCGCGACGCGAGTAGCTGCCGGAGCAGTTGCGCCCGTTTGGGCTCGCGCAACTGCGCCAGCGCCTTGGCTTCGATCTGGCGGATGCGTTCGCGCGTCAGCTCGAACTGCTTGCCGATCTCTTGGAGCGTGTGCTCGCGCTCGAAGCCGATGCCGAAGCGCATCCGCAACACACGTTCCTCGCTAGGCGACAACGAGCCCAGCAGATCCGCCGTCTTCGTCTTCAGGTCGGCGTCGATCAGAGTCTCTACCGGAGAGCCGGCGTTGGGATCCTCCAGCAGATCCTCAAGAGCTGATTCCTGATCGCGACCAACCCGGGTTTCGAGCGAGACCGGAGCGCGGGAGATTGAGCGCAAGGTTTCCACCTTATTCACCGTCGTCTCCATGCGGTCGGCGATCTCGTCGTTCGTCGGCGGGCGACCCAACTCTTTCTCCAGGCCTCGCAAAGCCCGCAGGAACTTGTTGAGCTGCTCGTTCATGTGCACCGGAATGCGAACCGTACGCGATTGGTCGGCCAACGCCCGGGTGATCGCCTGGCGAATCCACCAAGTGGCATAGGTGGAGAACTTGAAGCCGCGGTGGTAGTCAAACTTCTCCGCCGCGCGCGCCAGACCGATGTTGCCCTCCTGGATCAAATCCAGCAAGTGCAGCCCGCGTTTGACGTACTTCTTCGCGACCGAGACTACCAACCGTAGGTTGGCCTCCACTAGTTCCGCCTTTGCCCGGTCGGCAAACGCCTTGGCGATCCAGATTTTGGCTGCCGAGCGCTCGATCTCATCGACC
>JAUIKB010000026.1 GCA_030430975.1 Polyangia bacterium | reverse complement strand
CCTTCTTCTTCTTCTTGCCGCCCTTCTTCCCCTTCTTGCCCTTCTTCTTCTTCTCGCCTTTCTCCTCGCCCTTCTTCTTCTTCTCGTCCTCGTCGGCCTTCGCCTCGCCCTCGGCGCCCTCGGCCCCCTTCTTCTCCGCCCCCGCCTCGCTCCCCTTCGGCGCCTTGGCCTTCGGTTTCGTTTCCGACTTTGAGTTCGGTGTGCGCGTCGCTTTCGGCTCAAGGTCCACCTGTAGGGATTGGGAGTCCCCGCCCGCGAGTTCGAGCACCTTGGTTCTGGTAACGTATCCGGACAGCGACACACGAACGCGGCGCTTGCCTGCGTTGACCAAGAGCGGACTGTCCATCGGTGAGGTAGCTACCTCCACGTCGTCGACAAACACCTTGGCGCCGTCCACGTTCACGTCCAAAGCGACGGACGCGGTCCTGGCTCGAGCCTGTTCAATTTCGCGTTCCACTTCGGCGCGGCGCTTGGCTCCGATCTTGGATCCACCATCCGCTAGATAGCGTTCAAAGGCAGCAACGGCCCCGACGTAATCGTTAACAGCCAGGTGGACGCGCGCGAGGTTGAACAAGATCTTGTACGTCGGCGCTAACTTGTATGCCCGCTTGATCTCGATGAGCGCTGCGTCGAACGCTCCGTCGCCGTACAGAGCAAGTGCCTTCTTGTATCGCTTCTTCGCTTCGACCAGCCCGGGTGTCGTGGACTTGTTGGTGACATCGCCGGCATCCGCGCTAGCGGTGGACACACATGTCAAGGCCACGCCGAGCACCGCACGATGGCACCAACTCACCCTTGGCATCCGCGCAGACTGACTCATCATTCCCAGGGATCAGCACCGTCAAGCGCCGGCTTCTTCTTGGTCGGTGCCACCTTGGGTAACGCGGGCAAGTCATCGGTGGTCGCGGTCGGCTTGCTCGGCGGCGTTCGCACCGTCTTGGCCGCCGCTCTTGGGCGCGTGGGACGGCTCGTCTTGCGAGTCGCAGGCTCTGCGGTGGGCGCGTCCTCGCCCTCGGAGCGCTTGGCCAGCTTCAGAGTAAACGACATGTCCCTGTCAAACGTCAGCATCGACTCGTAAGACTCGTAGCCCTCCGCCAGCAGCTCGAGCTTGTGTTGCTTATCATCACGTTCGAACGATCTCGCGAAGCTGCCGCTACCGACTTTTTTCCCATCAAGCAAAATGACTGCGTCTGCCGGCTTGACGTTGATCTCGATCCGAGCCGTGGATGCTGCGGCAACTGTCGACGACGCAGCAACGACCTCGGCAGCGTTCGGAGTGCTGTGCAGCGACATCACTAGCCCGCCAATACCCGCCGCCAGAGCGAGCGCAGCTACGCTCAGAAGCACAGTCGTCTTCGAGCGGCGCGGTGGATAGGTCGACAACGTCGCGTTGCCTACGGCCGTGTTCGAGCTGTCCAACGGATCGAGGACTGTTCCGACGTCGACGACTGCGAGCGCAGACGCCGTCGCTGCGGCGTTTGCGTCGCCAGGTGCGGGGTCCAAGGCCGGTGGCGTGGTCGACGGCGTCGCAGCGGTCGGTGCCACGGAAGGCTGAACAGCGGCCATCCCTGGCGCGTGAAGTGAACTCGATCCCGAGGCAGAGGGCTCTTCGTTGGTTCCGAAACTGACCGTCGGCGGCGGCAGCTCGACGGCGACCGTCTCGGTCTCGGCTCGACGTTGTTCAGCGTCTGCCATCTCCTGCTGGATGATGTCGCGAATCTCGGCGCGCTGCGGCTCGAACAATTCAGAAACCGCCGCACCCCAATCACGACCCAGAACGCGCAGCCCGCGCCGCTCGACGTACTCTTCCAAAGCCTGGCGAAACTCGCCAGCCGTCGCATATCGACCCGTGGGTTCAAACGCGAGCGCGCGCTGGATTATCTGCACGAGCTCTGTGTCGGCGTCCGGTCGAACGCTGAGCAAATGAGGCAAGTCACCCTGCGTCAGCGCGTGGAGGATCTGCACTTCATTGTGCTTGCGCCACATGCGCTCGCCGGCCACCGCCTCCCACGCCATCACGCCCACAGAAAACACATCCACGCGACGATCGATCCGCACTCGCATCGCTTGCTCCGGAGCCATGTAGGCGATCTTGCCCTTGAGCTGTCCGACGCGTGTCTCCGCCGACGTCATGGTCTTGGCGATGCCGAAATCGACTAGCTTGACCTGACCATCGTACGTAACGAACACGTTATGCGGAGTGACGTCACGATGAACAACGCCGAGCGGTTCGCCGTTGTAGTCACACAGGTCGTGGGCGTAATCGAGCGCCGTCAGCACCTCGCATAGCGTGTGTAGTAGAAACCGCAGCTCTAACCGATCGCCAGCTTCTCGCACGATGCGGTGCAGTGGCTGACCGTCGAGGTACTCCATGGCAATGAAGTAGCGACCCGATTCGATGCCGAACTCGTTGGTCTGGACGACGTTGGGATGGTTGAGGCGCGCGGCGAGACGCCCCTCATCCTGAAACATCGTCAAGAAGTCGCGTTGCTCGGTGAGATGCGGCCGCAGCAGCTTCAACACCTGCAGCTTGTTGAACCCCTTCGGCCCTTCCGCGACGGCCAGGTACACGTCCGCCATGCCGCCATGTCCGAGGCGTGCCAGCAGTCGATACTTTGCGAAGGTACGGCCTTCGATCATGACGCGATGAGCGACCCCCCCTCGGGTTCAAGTGAGGGAGGGATGCTAGCACAACGCCGGGCCGGTGGGCCGGTTAGCGCGGACCTACGGTCCGACCATGCTGGACCGAAAAACCTCTTTGGCGAGCTTCGCTAAGCTGCGCTTATTCGCGCCCTTGAACAGCGACGGCACCACCAGCGGCTTACCGCGCAGCGTCGGGGCGAGGGTCGCCTTACCGCCCGAAATTCGAAAGCCGTGGTCCGCTTTGCCGCCGCGCGGCTTGAGACTCACGAGCACGACGTCGTATTTGCCTTTGCCGGCGTTTTTCGTGTCGTAAAAGGTCCACGCGACGCCACTTCGCTGGAAGTATGCGAACTCGCTATCGATCTTACCGTCGAGCAGCGCACGACGGGCGTCGATCTTGTTGACGGGCTTGTTGCGAAAGCTGTGTCCGTCGAGGTCGAAGAGGTACACATCGGAGCCGTATCCCTTGACCGCGACCACCCGCTTCTTACCCGCCTTGAGACTGAGCAAGCGTGCACCGGTTCCACGATGGTCCTTGATCGGGTCCGGGAACGTGCCCAGGCCGTCGTCGTCCTTCGCCGAGAAAATAGATAGCAAGATCGATCCGGACATCGTCTTGAGAGCCTTTTCAAACGTGCCGGACTTCGAGAACACCCCGGGTCGGATCAGCTTTCGCCCGATGTGCTCGGGAGCAGCCGTCTTGTTCATCTTGGCATCCAGCGTCCACGCCTCGGTCGCCACGTACACTCGCGATCCGGGGGTGTGCATCACAAGATCGAACGTGCCGTCGTCGTCCGTGTCGTAGTAGACCCACATGTGCTGGCCCTGCGACACGACGGACACCTCCGCGTCGACGGTCGTTTTACCTTGCGACAATTTGGCACCGTCGAAGCTCCGCGGTAGCAGCGGAGCGAAGTTCTGGTCCAGATCGAGCAAGAACCGAGAACTGAATGGCGTCGAAAGCGTCACGGCATCCGCCTGGCCGTCCTTATTGAGATCGCGCGTCGTGCCGTTGCCAGTCGCACCTATCGGTCGAGGAAGCGAGCCGCCCGGTCCGACACTGGATTCGCGCATGCGCGCAGCAAACACAGCCGTTGATATGCGACCGAGCCGCGCGCGCTTTTCCGGGTCCGAAAACAGTGACGGCCGTACGTCACGACCGGAGGACTTGGAACTGTCCTTAGTCAGCTCGCCGTTCTTGCCAATCTTGTAGGCGGTGGTCGTTCGTCCATTCATGTTCTCGTCGTAGAGCAGAACGTCCCACTTGCCGTCGTTGTCGGTGTCATACCAAGCAAACGCCTTGCGCTTGAGCTGGAGCACCACCATCTCGGCGTCGAAGTCACGCTTCTCGTACACCTGACTGAGCTGCGGCAGAGAACGCCCCGTGTAGCTGTCCTGATCGACATCGACGAATACAACTGAACTGTCGCGGGGGCAGAACATGCACGGCCGCCTGCCCTTCATGTACAAGACGTCCGCCTTGCCATCGAGATCGGCGTCATCGAACTTGGCGTCGCCGCCACCGTCCTTCCATGGATCGGGCAGCAGGCTCGTCGGCTTTTTCGGGTACTTTTTTAGGAACTTCCGAACCTCGTCGAGGTGAACATGAAAGTTCAGCAACCCGCCGGTACGGCGGTCGCGGTTGCTGAACGCGTTTACGCCAACGATCTCGCCCGCCTGATTGACGAGCGGACCGCCGCTGTCGCCCGGCAAGATCGCAGCCGTCGACTGGATCACAACGCCCAGGTTCTGCTTGTCCAGCCGCTTCTTGAACAGCTCCTTGGCCTTTTTGCTCTCATCGTCTTCCTTGAACTGCGCGAGCGTTGCCAAGTGCTCAGAGAGCTTGCCGAGGGCGCTGATCTCACCCGCCTTAATAGCCCAGAGCATTCCGGCGCCAGCGTGACCGATAGCCGTGACCTTGTCACCGGGCACCGGATTTTTCTTTGCGATATTAACAAACGGTAGATCCGCCGGCGGGTTTTCGATCTTGAGTAGTGCCAGGTCGCGGAGTTTATCGGCCTTGTGCACCCAAGCCGTGTAGACCTTGTCGCCGCGCTCCATCGCGCCGGTCTTCTTCGACAAGGTCCCCAACATGACGGAAGCCTTCACCTTGAAGTCTTCTTGATCGCCCGATGCGATGACGTGGTGATTCGTGACGACCCAGCCGTCTTTATTGAGGATGAAACCGCTCCCCAATCCGCCCGGCACGCGGACGATCACCGTCGCGGGAGCGACCGCGCGGTACACGTCCTTTGCTGATTTTGGCGGACCCGATGCGGACTTGACGAGATCGAGCGTGTCGGGCGCCAAACCGCTGCGCGCGCGCCGATCGATCAGCTTGTTGCTTTGCACCCGCTGCCCGTCGCCGATTTGGTGATCGGGATCGCCGGGTTTGGTCTGCTTACCGGCGTTACTGCCGGCCGGCTGGGCTCCGCCGCCGGTCGCCGGATCAGGCGAGGGGTTGGAGCCACAAGCAACTACTAGCAACGCTGTTCCGAGTACGACAGCGCTGGACCATGAGGAACGGTGAAACATGCAATCCCTAACTCGTGCGCAGCTAGCTGGTCGCACGACCGATGTAGCGTACTCCACATCCGCGGAGGTGACCGATAGTTCGCCGAATACCGGAAAAAACCCGGCCGTCGCCCCTGATTGGCCGTCTAACCGCAGATGCCGCCAGGCAGACAACGCTGCCCCTCGGCGCATGCGCCGGAGCTGCACATGCACGTGCCGGCCGAGCAGGTGCCGCCGCCGCCTGCGTCACAGTCAGCGTCGCCGGTGCATGCACACTGACCTGAGCTGCAAATGAAGCCGGGCGAGCAGGCGCGGCCACACGCTCCGCAGCTCGTGGCGTCCGTCATCACGTCGACACAGCCCGCCGGAGCGGTGCAACACTGCTGACCCGCCGTGCAGGCAGCGCCCCCGGCGCACGTACACACGTTCCCTCCGCCATCGGGCTTGCACGCTTCACCCGGCTGACAAGTACTGCCGTCACACACGCAGATATTGCTCGCGTTGCAAACGCCGTCTCCGCCCGACTGGCGGCAGCGTCCGTCGTTACCGGCGCAGCCACACTGTGAGTTCTGGCACTTGAGTCCGCTACCAGACGATAGCTGGGTGCAGTCGTTGCCACAGCCGCCACAGTTCTGGTCGTCGTTACCGGTCGTCGCCTCGCACCCATTGTCCGAGAGCGGCTGTACAGGCATCGTGCAGTTACCGAACCCGACCAGGCACGACGACGTACACACACTGCCTACGCACTCGCGCGAAGCCACACCGTCTGACGAGCAGGCTCGACCGCATCCGCCGCAGTTATCGGGGTCCGCGCTCACGTCGGATTCACAACCGTCATCCGGCGTCGGCGCCGCAATCGTGCTGCAGTTGCCGCGCCCGTCGACGCATGCCGACGTACACAAGCCGACCGTGCACGACGCCACGGCAACACCGTCCATCGAGCATCCACGCCCGCACGCGCCACAGTGCGCAACCGACGTCTGCGTGTCCGTTTCGCAACCGTTCGTGGCAACCGTATCGCAATCGCCGAACGTGCCGGTGCAGCTGCTCACGATGCACTCACCGGCCGTGCAGCCCGCGACCGCATTGTCCAGCGCGCAGACGTTGCCACACGAGCCGCAGTTGCTCGGGTCGTCGGACACATCACGCTCGCAACCGTCGTCTGCATCGGGCGCTGCCGGCGTCTGGCAGTCGTCGAATCCTTGCTCGCACAGTGCTCCGCACGCGCCGCCGATGCAGGTTGCCGAGATCGCGTTGGACGTGGAACAGGTCCGACCGCAGCCGCCGCAATGCAGCGCGTTGTCCTTGCCGGGATCGACCTCGCAACCGTTGCCTGGGTCACCGTCGCAGTCCAGAAACGGCGCGACACAGCTTTCGATTTCGCACTTGCCTATATTACACTTGGTAACTGCATTGGGCAGTGAGCACACCTTGCCGCAGTGCCCACAGTTATTCGCGTCAAACGCCCCGACGTTCGTTTCGCACGCACCGTCCTGGTCACAGTCGGCAAGTCCGGGTAGGCACACTACTGGGCGACACGTGTTGTTCTCGCACATCGAGCCGGCCGGCTGACATTCGTTGCCGCACATCCCGCAGTTGCTCGGATCGCGCTCGGTGAACGCTTCGCAGCCGTTACTGCCCAAGCCGTCGCAGTCGCTCCATCCGGTGTCGCAGGTATCCACGACGCACGCGCTGTTTTCGCACTTCGGCGTGCCGTGATTGATCACGCACACGTTGCCGCACGCTCCGCAGTTATTGGCGTCGGTTCCGGTGGGCTGCTCACAGCCGTCGGCTTCGTTGAGGTTGCAGTCACTGAACCCCGAGTTGCACCCCGCAAGGCGACACTGCCCGTTGCTGCAGCGTGCGGTGCCGTTGGCGAATGCGCACGGAGTGCAATCCGTCAGACCGCAGCCGAAGTCCGGGTCGTCAACCTGCACGCAGCTGCCGCCACACACCTTGTCACCAGGCCCGCAGCCGCCGTCACCCGCGTCCGCGTCGGCTCCAGCGTCCATCGACCCCGCCGAACCAGCCGCTCCGCCGCCCGCTCCACCGCCGGCTGCCCCGCCACCCGCGTCGCTTCCGGCGCTCCCCGAACTACCCGCAGATCCCGCAGCACCGCCGGAAACGCTCCCGGCAGTTCCGCCGAGCGCTCCAATGCCCCCCACACCAGCCGACGATCCGGACGACCCTCCGCTCGCCGCGGAACCAGCACTCCCGGCCGCACCGCCTGAAGAGCCCGCAGGCGCGCCGTCGTCGCTCGAGCAAGCGGTCGCTGCCGCCATCGTGACGCTCGCACCGATGATGCAGCGTCGAATCCAACCGGTTGTCGAAACCCCAAGCAAGCCCATCCTCAATACTTAGCACGGCTGCGCCTACGAAAACCCGTGGTTTGGCCCCCCAAACGCTCCGAGCGCGGATCGACAGCGGGATGCGACCAGCACAACCGGCGCACACACGGAGCCCTCGCACACAGCTCGGCCCACGCCGGCGATTGAATTATACGCCTAGAAACTATTGCGGCATGCGCCAACCGTCAGCCAGCTCGAGGACGTACTCGCCGCCCCCGCGCAGTTTGAGACCAGCGATGTGCTGTTCTCGGCCCTCGCGGTCGACGGCCCTCGCGTCATACGTTCCCGCAACCAGCGGTATCGACTGCACGCCCCCGGGCTCTAACGCACCCGACACGAGCCGATCCGCTCCCCACATCTCGGACTCTTCGATCGATCCAGGCGCGACACGCTTGCCGCGAATGTCCTTGGTCGGAGCGAAATATAAGTTGTTAACGATCGCGTCGCTGTTGTTCTTGACCGAAAAGGTGATGGGGCCTTTCCCAGACCCGCTGCTCTTGGTGCGCAGCGTCGAGGTCACGCCGCCACAGGCGGCGACGAGCCACACCAGCGCCATCAGGGCCAGGCGACGATTCAATTCGGTCATGCGCGGAGCATATCGGTTCGAGCCGCGCCAGGCCTAGACCTGAACACACAACACTGGTGATCTCTACAGTGGCCGGAGACGGGTCCGTCTCGGCGAACCGCCCATCCGTCCAGTACTCGCCCGGGGCGTCCACGCGAACCTGCGCAGCCGTGCGGTACTTCGGCTTGCGCTGGCCGAACCGAGCAGCCACACCGCCTTGCCGCGCCCGAGCGGCCACTCAGCAACCAACTCTAACCGTTTGTTGTTAAACAGTTTTTACGCATCCTATTGCATTATGCACCCAGTATGTTAAGTTGCTGCACTTTGCATCCCAAGCGAGCCCGTGGGCCCACCCTGCCGCGCAGCACGGGTGTTTAGGGTACCGCGCGTTCAGGGCGTGCACGCATATCCGGGGAATGAGCGTTCAGTATGGGCTGGCTGCGAGTGTTGATGGAGGACGGCGACGTCCGGTCGTTCGGAGAACTCGCTCGACGTGCCTTGAGCCATCCCGGATGGCCACAAGAGATCCAACCGGCAGCTCGGTCACTGGCCTCGCTGTTCAGCAAGCTGGACCGGGATATAGAACTGGAGTGGCTGCGCAGCCGCGAGGCGGTCCAGCCTGTGCTGGCCGAGCTGCTGGGATGCGAGGTTTCCACTGTTCGCAGAGCCGCTGGCCTGTCCCAAAGCGACACCCGGCGGGTCCTAAAACTCGTGGAACTGCCTGATGCGCGTCCGCTCGACCTGCTCTTGGAACCTCTGCCACCCGGAGTCCCCGCCCGCTTGAGCGAACCTGCCACTTGGGGGCGGCTGTGTTGGACAGCTGCATCAGGTGCTGGACGTACGTTGACCGGCCTCTGGCTTCGGGCGCGGGGGTTAGCCGAGTTCATTCAGGCCGAGCGCCTGTCCGAGCTTCCGGCCGCCCTCCAGCCAGAGCGACCGATATTCGTAGAGATCGAACGACCGCCGGAGGCCCACGAGTTCGCAGCCTGGCTACAGCGACAGTCGTCGCGACGGGCCCCGTTGTGTGTCGCGGCGGACGCGGCGGCCGTACCCGCTACCTGGACCCGTATCGCCACCCACCCGGACGATGGTTGGCGCGCCGCACTGCTGGATTGGATCGAGCGGCGACTTCCCGCCGACGGCCAGTTCGATCCGGACGCAGCGGAGCGTTGGTGGCAGGATTACGCGCGCACGCAATTGCCGCACGCCACGTTCGCTACCGTTCTGAGCGTCGCAGGCCTGATGGACGAGGTCGGCACCAGTAGCGTTCGTCGACTATCGGTTCGCGAACTCGCTCAGCAGCACGTCTACAAGAAGCTCCGCGGTGCCGCCGATCGGGATAGCCGACATGCGCGGTCCCTCTTGCGTGTAGGCGACGGCGCAGAGGTCGCTAGTGCTATCCTCCTGGATATTGCTCGGCGAAACCAAACCGACGTGCCCCTTCCGCTCGCCACGGCGCGCCCAGAGACCGCTTGGCTCGAGCTAGTCCCCGAGAGATACCGCAAGGCTATTGATCCGGAGTGGCTACGCCTGAGTCTCTTAGACGCGGGAACCCGGCTATCGCCGACGGAAATCGATCGGGCGGTGGCCGCTCTGCCGCCCGGCGGGTATCAGCTGATCGCGGCCCTGCGTGATGCAGAGATCCTCACAGGCTCCGCAAGACGACTAGCCGTGTCGCCACGGTGGATGTGTGAGCATCTGTCCTCATCAGCGAATTCGTCGCTCGTTCGGTCACCGCTAGAGGTCTGGGGCGAGGCTGTGTTGCAACGCCGAGCCCGCCAGCTGTTGCCACTGTTGCAATCGCAGCTAGAAACGGAACCCGAATCGCTCATCCGCGCCGCCCTCGACCTACCGGAAACCACCAGCGCCGCTGGCGTCGCCGCCTTCGAGCTGGTCTTTCGGGCCGTCGGTCTGAAACTGGCGACGCAAGCGACGACGCCGGTGGTGGAAACCGACGTCGCCCGGGAACTCTGGGACGAACAGCAACGGTTGCTCGTAGACCATAGCGGCGTCTTCCGTTGCCGATTTGAATACGGGCCCGTCGCTACTTCGGCGGGTGATCCGGAACTGTCGCGAGCAGGCTTCGTGTTGGCTTGTTGGGCGGTCACGGAACGAGCAGGCGCAGGCCGCGTGACCGGCAGCTTGGTGCCGTGGGCGATGACGGAGCCGAGTGAGCTGCGCCGCGAACTCGACGTCTTGTACCAGCAGTTCTCTCAGTCCGGACCACGCGATCAAGAGCTGCTGGTCGCCACGTATCATGTCGTCGGACGTCTGTGCGAGCGGCATGGCGCGCTCGATCACCCGCTGGCCGCGCCATGGCGACTCGCCGCCGCCGCGATCGATGAGACCCCGCTCACGGACCTGCTCGAGCAGCTACCGGCGGGCCCCGGCGCGCTCGACGTAGCCGCGGAGCTCGCGAACCAGGGCGGCGTGAACCAAACCGACTTCTGGCGAAGGGTCTGGGAACACGCCATTTTGCGCGACTTGCCCGAATGCCTGACCACACCGCGTGGCTCGACGAACGCATGGCGACACATCCCTAGCGAATGTTTGCGCACGCTGTTGGTTTCCGCCCTTACCGACGCTCCGATCCCGTACGCCGAGCTCACGCCTCGAAGCTGGTCGACCGTGTGCGACGCCTGGCGCCACACCGGCGGTAGCATCCCGAGTAAGGCGGCCGCCATCGACGCGATGCCCCTCGACGTGTTGTCCGACGCCATAGTCAGCGACACGTTTTCCGGACGAGAACGCGCGGTCGCTGAACGCGTTTGGCAACGCGCTCCGAATGTCGTGCGTGGTCACGCATTTGACCTTCTCGCTGCGCGGTCGGGCGCGACGTCGACGGGCCTGAACGTAGTCCAGCGCGACCCTACACGGGTCGCTCGCGCGTTCGAGTGGCTGACCGCCGCCCCGCCAAACGAGTGCGAGCGCGCCATCGCCCGGCTCGAAAAGGAGTTCGCGGACCCGCAAACAGTGCAGCCGCTGATCGATCCGCTAGCGCGGTACCTGCATCGCTTGATTCAGATACGCACTCCCGGCTGGCAAGCAGCCTACGCATTGCTAGATCGCGTGGCCGCACGACAGCAACACCGACTGTAAGTGTTCGAGTCTTAGGTGCTACGGTGTGCTGATGCGCGCTGTAGTTGTCACCGGCGAGTTCGGACTCGACCGAATCGAAATCTCATCAAGACAGGCTACGGCGCCGGGCCCCGGCGAAGTACAACTCAAAATGAGCGTCGCGTCGCTCAACTATCGCGACCTGCTCATGGTGCAAGGCGCCTACAACCCGCGCCAGCCGCTGCCGCTCGTTCCCTGCTCGGACGGCGTTGGAACGGTGAGCGCGGTGGGCACAGGCGTGGAGGTCGGGGACCGCGTGTGTCCCATCTTCGCGCAGGCTTGGCTCGCCGGTGAACCGACACGCGCGATTCTGCGCACCACGCTTGGTGGACCACTCGATGGCACGCTTCAGGAATCCATGTGCGTGGCCGCAAGCGGTACCGTGCCCGTCCCCGACTACCTCAGTGACGAGGAAGCCGCGACGCTTCCGTGTGCCGCCGTCACCGCGTGGAGCGCGCTGAGCACCCATGGCGGCGTTCGCGCCGGCGACACGGTGCTCGTCCAGGGCACCGGTGGCGTGTCTATCTTCGCCCTGCAGCTAGGCAAAGCGATGGGCGCGCGTGTGATCGTGACCAGCAGCTCGGACGCCAAACTCGAACGCGCCAAGGCCTTGGGTGCTGACGCGACCATCAACTACAAGCAGACCCCCAAGTGGGGAGACGCCGCGCGGGATCTAACGGGCCGCCGCGGCGTGGACCACGTTGTCGAAGTGGGGGGCGGCGGAACGCTCGAGCAGTCGCTGCGCGCCATCCGGCCCGGCGGTACGATTTCGATCATCGGCGTGCTCAGTGGCGCCGCCGGGACCGTCAACCTGCTGCCGGTGCTGATGCAGAACGTCCGGCTTCAAGGCATCGTCGTCGGGCACCGCGAATCGTTCGCTTCACTGATGCGGGCGCTCGAGACCTCGCGCATTCACCCAGTGATCGACCGCACGTTTGCGCTCGAGGACACTGCTGAGGCGCTCAGATACCTCAAGACCGGCGCTCACTTTGGAAAGGTCTGCATCCGCCACTCGTAGGGCGCCCGCTCGCTGGGGTGCGGCAGGATCACCCAACGCGCCGTCACCGGAGTTCGAACCGAGACGGTCGTTCGTGATGGCCAGTCGAGGCGTATGCGAGGGCGCCGCGCACAATCTCGCGCTTCGGCCACCAACTCCGCGCGCTGACGCTCGAGGGATGCCGTCACCGCCGCCCGCGCATGCGATTGACGATTCGCGGATCGAGCTCGTGCGCCGAGCGCGTTGAGCTGACTGAGCACGCGATCCAGACACCTGACCTGAACGCGATCGCCCACGGCGCGAGCGGTCCTAAGACGGCGATGAACACTGGTGGCGTCGCGCGCGGCGCGATCTGCAACGAGGCTTCGCGTCACGCCGGAGGCGACGGCGTCGGGCGAACTCAAGGTGACGAGGCTGCATGCCACAGCGCTCGCTATTGAGTAGGGCACGAGGCGACATCGGAGCTGGCGAATCATGCCAAGTCAGATGCCAGCCTCGGGTTGGACATTCAGTGTAAGACCGGGCACCTCGCGCCGTTTACCCGGTGAGTGAGGCGAAAATGAAACGATCTTCGATATCCCTGGTAACGCTGAGCACTGTACTGATGGCCGCGTGCGGTGGCGCTAGCAAGGCGCCGATGTCCTCCGCCAGCAAGCCGAGCACCGGCTATGCCCAGCCCGGAGCAGACGCCGAGAGCGCAGACGACTTGAGCGACGGTGATGGCGCGGCTGAAGTTGAAAAGGCGCCGATGGGCGCGCCAGAGGGAGCGCCAGCGACCCCCTCGGCGAAACGGCGTCCCATCGCGACGGCTGGCGTCAAAGCCGGCGAGTGGAACGACAACGCGAACTATCGCGATTTCTTGGCGTACCTGAGGACAGCCAACGGCCACGAACGCGTGGACATATCGAACCGACGATTCCTGACCGTTCAAGACTCTGCGGGCAAGGCGGTACCGGGTTGCGCGGTGTCGATCACCGACGCCAACCAGAAGTCGATCCGTCTCACCACCATGGCGTCAGGCCGCGCGCTGCTGTTTCCCCACGCCGAGGGGCTTAAAGAAGGTGCGCTGGTCGCGAAAGCGGAGTGCGACACGAAATCGAAGCCTGTGCGGTTCGATACCAAGGCCCCCGACGCCAAGGTCGATCTGAAGACCACGTCACCGCGCCAGCTCCCCGCTTCACGAACCGTTGATCTCGCCTTCGTGCTCGACTCGACCGGGTCGATGTCGGAGGAGATCCGTGCCGTCAAGAAGACGATTCGCGACGTCACCTCGATGCTCGACAACTCCCAGGTCAAACTGCGCATCGGGCTGGTCGAGTTCAAAGACCGCGGCGACGAACTCGTCACAAAGACATACAAGTTCACGAGCGATGTCTCCCGGTTCGCGAAAACCGTCCGCGGCATCCGAGCGAGCGGTGGCGGCGACAAACCCGAGAGCGTCAACGCGGGTGTGCACACCGCTATCACCAAGCTCAACTGGAGCAAACAGTCGGTCGCTCGACTGGCTTTTCTGATCGGTGATGCTCCGCCACACCTCGACTACCAGCAGGACGTCTCGTACACGCGCTCGATGCGCCGAGCAGCGCACGACGGCATCCGCTTCTATACGATCGCTGCGTCCGGCATGAACGCTACGGGCCAGACGATCTGGCGGCAGCTCGCCCAGTACACCGGCGGCACCAACATGTTCGTGTTGCGCGGTGGCGCCGGCGCGTCATCTGTCGGCGCCGGCGACGTCAAGTCCAGCTGCGGCGACACGCACAAGAACTTCACCAGCGGGCAGCTCCACGAGCTGATCGTCCGCAAGGTTCGCGGCGAGCTGACAGCGGTCGACGGCGACCCAACTCAGGCGCCTGGCTTGGGACAGGACGAGCAGGCCAAACCCTGCGCCAAGCGCCTGATGATCGCCTCGTAGTCGGCTACTTGCCCGGCTGCTTAACCATCCGCAAGTACGGTCGGACCTCTTTGTAGCCATCGGGGAAGCGCTCTTTGAGCTCCGCTGGGTCCTGGATCGACGGAACGATGACGCAATCGTCACCGTCCTTCCAGTCTACCGGCGTCGCCACTTTGTAGTTATCGGTCAGCTGCAGAGAGTCGATGACGCGCAAGATTTCCGCAAAGTTTCGCCCCGTGCTCGCAGGATAGGTGATCATCGCACGGACCTTTTTGGCGGCATCGATGATGAACACCGAGCGTACCGTCAGTGTGTTGTCAGCTTCCTCGTGGATCATGTCGTACAGCTGCGCGACTTTGCGATCAGCGTCCGCCAAAATCGGGTACCCGACGGATGTGTTCTGTGTCTCTTCGATGTCGCCGATCCAACCCTTGTGATCTTCGACACTGTCGACGCTCACGGCGATCATCTTCACACCACGCCCGGCGAACTCGTCTTTGAGCTGCGCCGCTCGCCCTAACTCGGTGGTGCAAACAGGTGTGTAGTCCTTGGGGTGCGAGAACAACACCCCCCAACTATCGCCGAGCCAGTCGTGGAAGTTGATGGTGCCTTGGGTGGACGCCTGTTCGAAGTTTGGCGCGGTGCTACCTAGGTGTAGTGACATGTTTTCTCCCGATCCAGCTCGCGGAAATCGCTGTATCGCTGGGCTGGCTGAGGTAACGTCGAGCCTTGGCCTCGTCAACCACACGCTTTGCTGCTCTCGCTGTTTGCGCGCTGCTTCTGACGAGCTGCAAGCCTAAAGTCGGCTCATCTTGCGACAAGGGAGAGTCCGCGTGTCTCGACGGCAAGCAGCAGCTCAGCTGCGAGAACGGCTCGTACATCGCCACCGCGTGTCGGGGACCGAAGGGCTGCACGAGCTCGCAATCCGGAGTGGTCTGTGACATCAGCGGCAACCGCGCCGGAGACCGCTGCTCGAGCTCAGATGAGGGCGCTGCAAGCTGCACTGCCGATGGCACGGCCAAGGTCGTGTGCCGCAAGGGGCGGTACCAACACGAGCCTTGCCGCGGGCAAGCCGGCTGCAAGTCGAGCGGCGCCGGCGTCGCATGCGACACCTCGCTGGCCCAGGTAGGCGACACCTGCTTTCCAGACAAAGCAGAATCGTGCACGGTTAAGGGCGATGCTCTGCTGCGTTGCCAGAAGGGAAAGACGGTCGTCGACCTCAGATGTCGGGGGCCGCTGGGCTGCCAGTTCAACGAAGGCAAGCTCAACTGCGATCTCTCCGTCGCCGCACCGGGTGACGTTTGCCGCGACGGCATGGCCGGAAAGCACGCCTGCGGGCTCGACCGGCACAGCATTCTGATATGCAAGGCGG
>JAUIKB010000987.1 GCA_030430975.1 Polyangia bacterium | reverse complement strand
GTGACCGGCGCGTCCTCGGCCGGATGGGGCACGGCCCGGGCCGTCCGTGGCAACGGTTCGGCTCCGCGCCGCAACGGTGCGGCGTCATCCTCGTCTTTGCGCGGAAACGGGATCACGTTCCCGGCGTCCTCGTTTATGATCACCGTCGGCGTCGGCTCCAGCTCCGCAGCCGCGCTGCCAGCTCGCGACGACCGCGCCGCCGGTGACTCGCGGGACGTGGACGGCAGATGCGACTCCATCGCACTGTGGGCGATCGCCAGCGCCGCACGCGCGTCGGGGGAATCAGCCAACGTAGGGACGTGCCGACCCTCATCTGCGGCCGTGAACGCGGGTGGCGGCCCCAGACCCATGCGGGTAGCGCTTCGTGAGTCGCCGCCGGTACGCTCCCGCGTTACCGGCGCGTCTAGTGCGGCCGCGATGCGATCGTCGGCATCGCGCTTCGGCGCTGGTCCGGATTCGCCGGGCACACGGCGCTCGGCGTCCAGTCCGTCCAGCACACCCGGCGGCACCGACCGGCTGGGAACGACTTCTTCGTCGGCGATTTCCAGACGCGGCTGACTGTCCGCTTCGATGCTGGGCACGACTTCGTCGGCCACCGCGGTGGACGCCTTGGGGATCAGAAGTCCTTCAAAATAGAGCTTGGTAACCGTCGACAATGTCGACAGATCATCGAACGGAGAGAGATCGACGACCTCCATGAGATCGCGACGCCCGTCGAATAACTTCAAGATACCGTTTAGCTCGTCCGGTATCTCATTGAGTCGCTCAACCAGTTCGTCGTGATCGACTTCAAATAGAGTCTCCAGCGGCGGCAGCTGCTCGAGCACCCGCCCCCACTCATCCACACGACGCATACCTTCCATCAAGAGGCCCTGCGTCGTCGTCGGCACGACGTCTTCGTTGTCCACCGGCTGGAACTCGACTTCGAACTCACCTTGATGCCAGATCAGCGCGCGGTAGACGGCTTCTTCACCGCGAAGTCGTCCCAACTCCGCGTCGACGACCTTACCTTCTCGAAAAAAGATGACGGCATCACGGCCGGAAGCGGTGATCGTCGCCACGCCGCTCTTGCGGCTGACTTCAAATGTCTGAAGCAGATCGACGACCCCCATGTCGGCGAGCGACCCGCTCAAGCGAGTGCGAGCCGACAACGGTTGGGTAGTGACCAGGCGCTCCTGCGTCCGACGCGCCAGCAGTAGATTGACACGCGTGATCAGTTCCCGGACAAAGATCGGCTTGGTCAGGTAATCTTCAACGCCGAGTTCGAGCCCGCGAATCTTGTCCTCGATGCGTTTCTGACTGGTCAGAAACACCACCGGTATCGATGCCAGATCCGATGACTGCTGAAGCCGCTTGACCAGTTCGAACCCATCCACATTCGGCAGGCGGGTGTCGCTGAGAATCAAGTCCGGCGCCGAGAAGTCGACTTTCTTCAGCGCATCCTCACCGTCGATCGCGGTGGTCACGCTGTAGCCTGCCTTCTTCAGCGACACTTCGAGCACGCGGACGCTTCGCGGGTCCGCATCGACGAGCAACAGTTGTTTCTTGGCCACTAGATCAGTTCTCGAACGTCAGGGTTTCACGAGGCGCGTTGTGCCCAGCGGTCGACAGCCTAGCGCGATCCGCCGCCGCGACGAGGGAATCCGTGGAAAACTGGGGAATTGTTACTTCCACGGGTCGATGATGTCACCACCGCCGCCGATCTTGGGTTTGGGCCGGGCGGGTTGAGGCGCTGCAGTGGGGGCTGATGCTTTGCGCGCTGGTGGCGCTGCCGGCGACGGGCGGCGTGGTGCGCGCGCCCGGACCGGCGGCCTAGGAGTCGTCGGCGCGGTCACCTGACGCTCATCGGACGCGGCGTCGCCGCTCGGTGGCGGCGGCGCCTGGGTCGACACGACCGAAGCCGCTGGGCTCAAATCGACGGCGACGACCGTCGCAGCTGTTTGAACGGGGCCGACCGCGGCGGAGACCGCTGGACTCGGCGGGTCGGGATCGTCCCGTAGCATCGAGGCAGCCCAAACACCGCCGATCCCGGTCGCGACCACGGCACCGGCCACCGCCCATGGCAGCCTGTTTGACTGACTCGCCGCCAGGCGCAGACGATGTTCGTCGGCACCGGGAGGCTCAAGAGCGTCAGCCAACAGTGACGCGACTGGCGCCTGTCCGGCGCGCGACGGGCGCACTTGGACAGCCCCGCCAGCGTTGAGCTCGATGACCGCATCCAGTTCGGTGACGAACTCCGCCATGGACGCGAACCGACGCTCGGGCTTCTTTTCGAGACAACGCAACGTCAAATCCTCGAGCGCTCCGAGCTCGGTAGCGTCGATCACCTCGTGCAGCGGCTGCGGCGCGACGTACATATGCTTGGTCAGCACGCCCATGTATGAGTCCGCCTCGAACGGCACTTTGCCCGTGAACATCTCGTACATCACGACGCCGAGCGCGTAGATGTCGGAGCGCCGGTCGACCGGGTTTCCCGATGCCTGTTCGGGACTCATGTAGTGCGGCGTGCCGAACACCATGCCCTTGCGAGTTAGCTTGCTCGCGCCGGCGACCTTGGCGAGGCCGAAGTCCAACACCTTGACCACCTCGTCGCCGCTCGCCGTCCTGGCTACGTGGATGTTGTCCGGCTTGAGATCGCGATGAACGACCCCGGCGGCGTGAGCTGCACCCAACGCTTCAGCCACCGCGCGGATCACGTGCACGGCTAGCCCAGCCGGCAACGGGCCGCCCGCAGCCACTAGCTTTGAGAGCGGCTGGCCCTCTAAAAGCTCCATCACGAAATAGGGCTCACCGGTATCGATCTCACCGAAGTCCGTGATCTGCACCACGTTTGGATGGCTG
>JAUIKB010000025.1 GCA_030430975.1 Polyangia bacterium | reverse complement strand
GCAGCCCCGCGGCGGGCGGGCAAGCCGGTGCTGGCGGCTCGGCGACCGGCGGCTCGGCGACCGGCGGCTCGGCGACCGGCGGCTCGGCGACCGGCGGCTCGGCGACCGGCGGCTCGGCAACCGGCGGCTCGGCAACCGGCGGCAGTAGTTCGGGAGGGACCGGCGCGGGCGGCAGCGGCGCGGTGGACAGCTGCGGCAACGCCGCCGACCAGCTCTTTCCGCCAGATGCGGATTGGAACACTCCCGTCGACAGTCGGCCGTTGGACTCGGAATCATCCGCTATCATCAACTACCTGCAAACCAACCACAGCAGCGCTGGCACGGTGTTCCAAATCGACTTTGGTTTCGAAGTACTGACCGCAGACAGCGCCACACCCCGCCAGACGTTTAACCAGACCGGCGACTTCTTCTCACCGGATTGCGATCCCGCCCCCCCGCCAGTACCCCCCGGCGGCGCGCTCGAAAGCGAGTCCGACTACCGCTGTACGACCGATGGCGACTGTCATCTAATCGTCATAGAAAAAGACGAGTGTCGACTGTACGAGATGTGGCGGGCCGACATCCAGGGCAGCACATTTAACGGAGGCTGTCAGGCGATCTGGGATCTAAAAACGACGCCTCCCGATACCGGCCGCGGTCAATACTGTACCAGCGCCGACGCCGCGGGTTTGCCCATCGCGCCAATGCTATTCACCGCCGACGAGATCCACGCTGGCGAAATCCCCCACGCGTTGCGCTTCATCCTGCCGAACAACCGGATCCGCGATGACATCTTCGTGGCACCCGGCACGCACAGCACCGGCGCCACCAGCGGGCCGAGCGACGCTCCTCCGTACGCGGCGCGCCTTCGACTGAAAGCCAGCACGGACATCAGTGGCTTCAACGCCGCCGCACAAGTCGTGCTGCGCGCCTTGATGAAGTACGGAATGTATATGGCCGATGGCGGCAACGTCACGTTCACGGCGCGGGGCGATCGTTCTACGACGCACAAGTACGACGATGTCGGCCTTGGCCCCCACGACCTCAAAGGACTGAACTGGAGCGACTTCGAGGTGCCGGAGCTGGGGCCGCGCATCAAGTGGAGCGACGGCGACTGTCAGCGGACACCGATCACGCAGTGAAGTCGCGGGATCCTTTCAAGAAGCTGCGTGGGCAGATCGCTCGACTGCCCGAAACGAGTGAGAAGCTCTCGCACGGCGCTCCTACATTCTGGGGTGGGAAGAAAACGTTCGTCAGCTTTCACGATAACCACTACAGCGACGGTAAGACGATTTGGGTCAAGTCGACGATCGATGCCCAGGCCGATTTGGTCGAGTCAGACCCAAGCGTGTTCTTCGTACCGCCCTACGTTGGCGTTAGCGGCTGGGTGGGCGTGCGCGTCGACATCGACATCGACTGGGACCTCGTCGCCGAGGTCGTCGAAACCGGCTACCGCCTGGTTGCGCCCAAACGCGCGATCAAACTGCTCGACGGCGACGGCTAGCCTACGCGGGTACTTGACCAACCGACTGGCGGCTTCATCGACTCACTGTGAAAATACCGGGGTGGGCCGAACGCGGCCGTAGCGGCTGGAAATACACGGGCAAGGTGCGGCCGGACTTCGCGGACCGCCCGGGACCTGGTCAAGAGTCCGTGTGGGACTACCCACGCCCACCGCGACTGGTACGCGACCGGCGTCGGGTTCTCGTGCAAGCTGGCGACGTCACCATTGCCGATTCGACCCACGCGGTGCGCGTCCTGGAAACCGCGGGGGCGCCCACCGTTTACATCCCGCCCAGCGACGTGAAGCAACAACTGCTCATCGAAGCACCCGGCGGGTCCATGTGCGAGTGGAAGGGCAGAGCCACCTACTGGTCCGTCCGCGCTGGAGGTCGAGTCCTGGAACAGGTCGGCTGGAGCTACGAACAGCCGTTCGCCGAGTTTCAAAGCATTGCCGGCTACCTCTGCTTCTATCCGGATCGGCTAGCTTGCTACATCGCCGAGGAGCGGGTCCGCCCGCAACCCGGCGGCTTCTACGGCGGCTGGGTTACGGACGAGATCGTCGGCCCCATCAAGGGTGTGCCGGGCAGCGAGGCTTGGTGATCCAGTGACACGAATACAGTCGATCGTAGCGCCCTTGTCCAACTCGCCTCAGTGGAAACCTTGCTGTAGGCTCCATCGCCCAGGCCGTCGCTGACTGACGGCCCTCATCGAGAAGATGAGTCAGACTTCCGGAGAAAACCAATATGCTCAAGTCGCTTTTTGACCGCATCGATTCCGTTTCTAAGGCCCCTAGCGCATCGGCTCATTGTGATGGCCCGTGCGGCATCTACGATCCAGCGTCTGCTCGCATCGCCGCCGAGGCGGTCCGATCCATGACGAAAAAGATCGTCGCACTGGAGGTCCCCGATGCCAGCGACAAAAAGGCCGTAGCCGCCTACCACAACACGCTAGCGCGCTACATCTCGATCAAAGAAGAAGAGGCGCAGGTCGCGAAAGACCAGCTACTGATCCTGTGGACCGACTACTTCAAGCCGCCGCACCTCGCCGACTACCCGGACCTGCACGACAAGTTCTGGAAAGCAGCCAAGCTTTGCTCGGCGTGCAAAGTCGAGGTCAGCGAGCAGCACGCTGACGAGCTAATGGCCGCCATCAAGGAGATTCACGAGATCTTCTGGAAGACCAAGAACCGCGACGTCGCCTGGGTTCTGGCCGGCGGTTGAGCCGATCGTAAGCTTCAACTCGGACAAGCGCTCGTCGCTACGGCGAGCGAGCGCGCGCGACGTGGTGAGGTGGTGCCTGCGTCGGCGCCGCCGCTTCCGCGCCACCGGACGCAGTATGGAGCCGACCATCTGCGAGGGCGACCACCTGCTGGTCAAGCCGGCGGGAAAGCGACGAACGTTACCTGTGGCCGGATCGATCGTGTTGGCGCTCCATCCGTGGCACGACGATCTGACCATAGTAAAGCGCGTGGCGCGCGCCGACGCAGAGGGAGTGTGGCTCGTCAGCGACAATCCTGCGCTCGGCGAAGACAGCGAGCTGTTCGGCCCGCTCAGTCCGAGCCGAATTCTCGGACAGGTGACGAGCCGGATCGCATAACGTCGATGCGCCTCGCTGCGTTCGTGTTGGGGATGGTCGTGTTGCTCGCGTGCGCTGGCTGTCGCCGAGAATGCAGCGCTCGCGAATGGGACGGTCAGACAGGCTTCACCTGTTGTCGCGGCGCTATCAAAGGCTATCCGGAACGCGCCGTCCCCAGCTGCGGCCTTCTCAACATGTGCGCCAACGAGGCTCGTCTGTCGTCCTCGGAGCGACGGCGCCTCGAACTGATCATGAAGGCCAAGGGCTGCACGCCGCCGTAGCGACGCCCATGCTCGTGTTAGAGTTGCGGGATCATGAACGGCAAAGTCATCGGCTATTGGGTAACCACCGGGCTCGTGGCGTTCGCCATGATCGCCGGAGGCATTGGCGACATGTTGCTTCCGGAACCGGTCGTCAAAGCGCTGACGCATCTGGGCTATCCAGCGTACTTCGGGCGCATCATCGGTATTTGGAAGTTCCTCGGCGGCGTCGCCATATTGGCTCCACGACGCCCGCTGCTTAAGGAATGGGCGTACGCGGGAATCGTGTTCGATCTGACCGGCGCCGCCTGTTCGCACATCTACTCCGGCGATTCCGCCAAGGAGATCCTTCCTCCCGTAATCCTGCTTGGGGCGATGGTCGCCTCGTACCTATTGCGTCCGGAGTCTCGGCGTCTTTCTGCCGCTAAGAGTCTGTAATGGCTGACCAGATCGCGATCATCAGCATCCCCGTCTCGTTCCAAGGTGGAGCCAAGAATTTCTACGTCCAAAAGCTCGGCTTCAAGGTCGTGCGAGACGATCCGATGGGGGGTGACCGCCGCTGGGTCGAGCTACGGCCACGCGGAGGCGGCCCGTCGATCACGCTGGTAACGTGGTTCGACAAGATGCCCGCCGGCTCGCAACAAGGTTTGGTGCTCACGGTCGACGACATCGACGCGCGCCGCGCCGAAATCGCCGCCGCCGGCGTCGCCATATCCGAAGTGCAGGGTGAGCCCCCGGGGCGCTTTGCGACGCTTTCGGACCCAGACGGCAACGGCTGGGTCCTGCAACAGGCGACCTGAACTGACGGGACGCGTAAACCAGTTCACCGGACGTCAGCGAACCGGCGGGACGCGTAGACCAGACCAGTCGACGCGTCCCCAGTTCAGCACACCAATCGCGGCTAATATTGAGCGGTTAGACCCGCGCGCATAGGCATGAGCCTCGCCCTCCGCAACCAGCAGCGTGCGCTGCGCGTACATCCACCATGCGGTCGGACCCAAGACGGAGGCGCGTCACTGCGCTCGGCGCGGTGGCGAGCGTAGCGATAGCCTTCGGCGGGTGCACCCAGACGACGGACCCCGAAACGCCGATCGGGCCGGTGGGGTCCGACGACGCGTTGGCGCACCTGGGGCGGTCACAGTCTCCGTCATTCTTCGAGCCCACCGACCTCGTCGTGGTCGGCGACTATGTCTACGTCTGCACAGGCGTTCGCGGCTTGAGCGTACACGACGCGCACGATCCAACGGGCATGCGGGAAATCGCGTCGATCACGGTTTCGTCCAAGGCTCAGTACGAACGCTGTTCCCATATTGCTCGGCGCGGTGACAGAGTCGTTGCGGTCGCACCTCTCGATGACATTCAACCGGTTCCGACCATGGCGCTCCTCGATGTCAGCACGCCTGGCAAACCGACCGTCTTGGCGCGTTACGAAACCGACATCTCGCTCGATCAGGCAGCGATCGTTGGCGACCGCGTGTTCGTAGCCGCGCACGAAGCCGGCGTCGTGACGTACTCGATCGCAAGCGACGACTTCGTGCCGGGCCCGACCCTCGATCAGCTCGGCAACGTGCTCAGAGTGGCGCCCGTGGGTGATGGCATCGCTGCGGGCACCGCAGACGGCCAACTGATCGTTCTGGATGCGGACTTGAACCAGCAGCAAACCGTCGACGTTGGCACGGGAATTCAAGCGATCCTCGACATCGGGGCCGACCGCGCTTTGGTAGCGCTCGGCTCAAAAGGCCTTAGCATCGTCGACTTGACCACAGGGATGGCGACGAAGCCGGTCGCCACGCGGGGCACTGCGCTGAGGCTGTCAAAGATGGCGGACGACCGCGTGGCTGTCGCGAACTGGCGAGACATTCGCGTCTACAAAGTCAGCGGAGACGTTCCCGAGCTGCTGGCGGTCGACGCAGTATTCCAGGCCGATACGAGCCCCCGACACCTGGGCGCTGCAGCATCCGATGACTTGATCTTTGCCGGCGAGTGGACGGGCATTCACGCGCTGCGGTTTCGCTCGGGAAAAACTGCCGCCGAATTCACGCCGAGCGTGAGGCGCGTCGCCATGCCCGACGACGGCGCCGCTTTCACGACGCAGATCGACCTGCACAACGAGGGCAACGCTTCGCTGACGGTTGACGACACCGCCACCCCAACCGGCTGGAGCGCAACGCCAACAACCTTCGCGATCGCTCCGGGAGCCCGGCAGTCGATCACCTTGACGCATCCCGGTTCGAACACGCCCACCTCAGGTCTGCTCCGGTTCACGACTAACGACCCCGATGAACCAACCGCTTCGCTCGAGCTGCGCGTCGGCAGCGATCGCGTGTTCGTCGGGGACCCCGCGCCTGACTTCAGCTACGACTCCGCCAACACCGGCGACACGGTCACCCTATCCGCGCTCAAGGGCAAAGTCGTCGTGCTGAGCTACTTCGGCTACTTCTGACCGCTCTGCCGTCTGGAGTTTCCGGACCTCGAGACCAGATTCCAGCAAGGCTACGATGACGAGGTGGTCGTCGTGGGGCTGCTCGGTCGATCCTTCGGCGCCGTGAGCAATGAAGAACTGGAGCGCTGGGCAACCGATACGGGCGTGAGCTTCCCGGTCGTCGACGATACCGCGGGAACGTACGGCCAATACGACCGAGTGGGCGCGTCCGCTCCGTTTCCCCTCGACGTCATCGTCGATCAACGGGGAGTCGTTCGCTACCAGAGCGTCGGTTACGAGCCCGACGCGATGGCGAAGACGATCGACGAACTATTGGCGCGGTAATTTCGACCGTCGGCGCGGCGTCGCCCGGGCCGTTCGGGTCGAGGCGCTCTGAAGAAATTCAACTGTCCCCGAATTCACTCGTCATGGGTGGGAAGGCGGTGCGCTGCGGCGGCGACGCCGATCAGAGGCGCTAACACTTCGATCACACCGGGCGCCGATGCGAGCCACATGCCGAGCATCCCGACTATGAGGCCGGGCAGGGCGATGCGCGCGGGTATGAATGGCGCGAGGCCGAACAACGACTCGGTCGCGACGACGGCACGGCTGTACCACGTCGCCAGCGTGCGCAGCTGCTCAGCGCTCAGGTGGCCGCGCAGGTAGGCGTACTGCGGCGCCGGGTGCTGTACGAACATCAAGTCGTGCATCACCGCCCCCGACCAGTATCCGTCGGTCCATTTGCCTGTAGCCGCCCCCAAAAACACCAAACCGATGACCGCCTGGGCGAGCAGGCGACCGCGCACCGCGACCCCTGAGCGAGAGTCGGCCACTGGGCGCGACACGAGCCAGCCAAGCCACAACGCACTCCAGAAACTCGTCACGAACACCTGCCACGCGAACGTTCGCGCATGCAGCATCAGCATCCCACTGGCCAAGACCGTCACCCACGCGGCGACCTGGCGGAGGCGACGCGAGGCGACCAGCAGCGCGACGCTCAACAACAACCCCGTCGGCAACCACACACCCCACAGCGTTTCCGGACGCCTCAGCAGGGGCGCAAAGCGATCATCCGCCAGCGACTCTGATGTGTACGCGGCGAACGTAGCGAGCTTCCACCGCAACGGCATCAGCCAGCCAAACAGCAGCCCACCAAGCGCCCACCGCTCGGCCGTCAGCCAGCCGCCCCGCTTCATCGATCGAGTCTCCGCACGACAACTCCCGCCGGCGAGCGACACGCGCGGTATTCCGTCGTCAGCGACGTGCCGCGATAGCGGCTGCGCAGAACGTAGCGATAACACCCACGACCACCGTCCAGACCGCGCCAGTGGCCGCGCTCGTATACGACACGTGAAACGTGATGATTTACTGCGCGCTCCTGAAGCGGCGCCTCGTCCGATTCGCCGCGGTAGACCAACGCCGTGTTTTCGAAGTGGTACATCGCCGGCGCGAGCTGAAGCGCCGCCCATGCCGGTCCCCAGAGGCGCCCGTGGGTGCGGCGCATGTTCAGATCCGCAGCGGTATCGGACAACGGCAACGCTAGCGCGTGCACGACGCCGAGCACCGCCAAGCCGAGTAGCGCGAGCCCGAAGCGATCGCGGCGCTCGATCATCTGACGCACCGCGCCGCTCGCTTCCTTCAGCATCCTCACTCGCGTCGAGTGTACGTGCTAGCCTGCGCCCCATGAACGGCTGGCAGCTCAAGTTCGTCGGTGCGCTGGTGTGCACCGCGTGGTTGGCAGGATGTGGCGCGAGCGGCACCGAACCGGCAGGCGGCAACACCGGCGCCGGCTCGAGCGCTGGACAAGGCGCTACCGGAGGACAGGGCGCTACCGGAGGACAGGGCGCTACCGGAGGACAGGGCGGCGCGGCTGGAACCGCCGGTACGGGAACCGCCGGCACGAACGCTGGCGGAAGCTCCAGCACCACGACGCTGTCTTCCGACGCCAGCTACTTGCTTACGGTGGTGACACCGAATTGGACCGACCCAAATGGGCAGCTCGCTCGCTGGAAGCGCGACGGCACGGGTTGGGCACGCGACGGCGCCGACATACCGATCATTCTCGGCCGCAACGGACTAGGGTGGGGACGAGGGCTGCATGGCGAGGGAGTCGTCAGCGGTTACGACGGGGTGAACAAGATGGAGGGCGACGGCAAGTCACCCGCCGGCGCATTCTGGGCGGATCTTGCCCTCGGCTACGCGGACACCGCCCCGACGGGCACGCAGGTCCAGTACCAGGCGCTCACGCCAACGGTGCAATGCATCGAGGACACCAACTCCGCCTACTACAACCAGATCGTCGACCCCGCGACGACCACGCCCGATTGGAACAGCACCGACCGCCTGAAGCGCACCGACGGCCTGTACGAGTTCCTGGTGTTCGTACGCCAGAACACCGACCCTGCCGCCGTGCCAGGACGCGGCAGCTGCATTCTCTTGCACGTGTGGTCACCGAGCGGCGCGGCGACTGCCGGCTGTACGTCGATGGATCGCGACAAGCTGAAGGAAGTCATCCAGGGCATGGCACCCGCTAAGAACCTGCTCGTTCAGCTGCCGTCGGCAGTGTACACGGGACTGGCCAGCGCCTGGGGCTTGCCGCCACTGGGCAGCTAGCCGATGGTCGGCGGCATGAGTGAGTCGCCCACCCTAACCGGAAGCTGCCTGTGCGGAGACATCGCCTTCGCGATCACCGGTCCGCTCGTTACCTTTCAGTACTGTCATTGCTCACGCTGTCAGAAGTGGACCGGCTCGGCGCACGCCAGCAACGCGTTCGTCAAACCGGAACACTTCGAATGGACGCGCGGCGGTGACGGCGTCGGCCGTTTCGAATTACCCGACGCCAAATATTTCTGTACAGGATTTTGCAAACGCTGCGGCTCGTCGATGCCCTGGATGAATCGCACGGGTACGATGATGATCTGCCCGGCGGGTGCCTTCGACGGCGAGCCCGAAATCCAGCCTAAGCGCGCCATCTTCTGCGCCGCTCGGCCCGACTGGTACGTCAACCCGTTCGACATCGAACAACTCGAAGAGCTACCGCCGCGTCGTAAGAAGTAGCCGCCGTGAAGCTGCACCTCGTGTGCCCGGGCCCCGACTGCCGACCCGTACGGCGTACCTGTGGGGGACGACCACAACTACGATTCCGACGGCAATTGCTTCAATCCCGCGGTGACGTATCGACCCGTTTCCGTCATAGTTCGGACGCGCCATGAACCGTCAACTGATCGCTGCCGGCCTGCTGGCGGCCGGACTCATCCCGGCCGCGTGTCATCTGCACAGCGGCACGTTTGGCGAGCAAGTCGGTCCGGTCGAACCCGACGACAGCTACCAGCCCGCCCCGATGTCGAGCCTGCCGATCGTGCCCGCCGCGTCGGACGCAGCGCCTGACGCGGCGACCGATGCCCCCGCGACGGACGCACCGACCGAGGCCGACTCTTCGGAAACGGCCCCATCCAAACCTGCTCCCGTACCGAGCGCACCTGCTCCATGACCACCGTGAACATCCGAAACCTCTGCGTGTATTGCGGCTCGAGCCCGGGCTCGAGGCCTGACTACGTCGAAGCGGCGCGTGCACTCGGCAACGAGTTGGTTCGACGCGACATCGGCCTTGTATACGGTGGCGCCCAGGTCGGCGTCATGGGCGCCGTTGCTGACGCGGTGCTCGAGGCCGGCGGCCGCGCCGTCGGCATCATCCCGCGGTCCCTCGTCTCTAAAGAGATCGCTCACGACCGCCTCACCGAACTGGTCGTTACCCAATCGATGCACGAGCGCAAGACGATCATGGCCCATCGCGCAGACGGTTTCATCGCGCTACCCGGCGGCATGGGGACCCTCGAAGAGCTCTTCGAGATGTGGACGTGGGCACAGCTCGGCTATCACGACAAACCGATCGGCGGGTTGAACGTCGCGGGCTACTACGACCGGCTCGTCGACTTCGTGGCGACGACCGTCGCCGAAGGCTTCGTACGCCCTGACCACCGCGACATCTGGATGGTGGAGAGCGATCCGAGCGCGCTCGTCGAGCGCATGATCGCCTACGAACCGAAAACCGTCAGTAAGTGGTAACCGACATCTGAACGACACCCGTCGCCGCGCCGCCCGGCGCGGAATCAGCCACCGCAACCTGACCGAGCACGTGATCCGCCGACGCTGATTTCCACACATTCTCTGTCGCTAAGCGCATCGCGTATTCCGCACGACCGCCCAGCGTTGCCGATTCATCCGGCAGCGCCAGCGCAAGGTCGTACGAGCCGGGCGCCAAACCGCTCGGCAGCTGCACGGCGAGGCTGAGCGTGACAACCCCGGGGGCCCAGCGACGCACGTCCACAGTCGCGGCGCGCGCTGAAATCGTTTCACCGGCGCTGCGTAGACGGACCTCGACGGCGCGCTGATTGATCGGCGCCGCCCAGCCGACGTTGTCCAGCCTCAACTCCATCCGGAAGCGTCCGCCCGGTCGAACATCCGTCGGTAGCTTGGCTGCTCTGAGCACGATGCGGTAGCCCATCTTCTCGCGCATGGTTTCGAAGCAACCTTCGCTTCGGAAGCGATCCAGTACATCCGTATGGTAATCTAGGTTGAGGTAGGTATAGTGCAGACGCTGCATCTCGGCCGTGGCGACAGAGCACGCGTTGCGCGGATCGGTCGCGCAGGTTTCGCCGCCCATCGGGACATACGCGGTGTCCTGGGCCAAGTAGTCCTTCAGCGATTCGACCTGGCCGTCGGGATACGTTCCGACGTCGGTGTCGCTCGACAGGAAACAGTCGTTGTGATGACCTGTACGCGACGCATAGTCACCTTGATACGCCGATACATCGGTCAACGTCGGATACATCTCCTGCTTGTAGAGCGGATAGCGAATCGCCGTCGTGCGACCTACGGGCGTGGCGTCGAGCAGCGCTTCGATGATCTGTTTTCGGTCGGCCGGGTCGGCCAGCAGGTCGTTGGTCGATGTGTGCCACTCGCCCCACGCGCCGATGAACCCGGCCTGGACCAAAGCGATCACGTCCTCATTCGCGGCGAGCTCCGGCTGCGCCTGCGCGATATGAGCCAAGATCTGTGCCTTGGACGCGTCTGGTTCGGAATTGGGGTAAGGGCCGAAGTTGTAGGCGAAGCGAAGGATCACCTTCAGACCCGCCGCCCGCGCGGCATCGAGACCGGCATTCACAGCGCTGAAGACCGACGCCGGAATGGCGCTGTCCCGGTAGTCGTCGAGTCGCACGTAGCTGTAAACCAGAGTGACGCCGTCGGCCGCCGCCCAGGACAGATCGGTCTCGGAGGTCACATTCACGGCGCGGTAAAAGCCGCGTTCGGGATTGGCGATGAAGCCGGCCTGCTCTGTGAAGCTGACGTCGCTTGTCGGGGCGAGCGCGACGCCCGACCCTGCGGATCCGCCCTGACCACCGCCAACTCCGCCCGTCGCGCCAACGCCCGCCGTATTGCCGACGCCAGCGCTGCCACCCTGGGCCCCCTGGCCTGCCATGCCTCCGTGACCCGCCGCGCCAGCCGCCGCGCCAGCTCCGCCGGAACCTCCAGTGCTTGCATCGTCGCTGCCGCACGCGGTCACCGTCGCCGCAGCGCTCACGACGGCGATGACGAGTCCACCCGTTCGAACCGCGTGCTTCATGCACGCAAATGTATCACGGCGCAAAAACCCGCTACGGCAGCTTGAACCGAACGCCGTCGGCGAGGTCTTCGAACTGCACGCCGAGCGCCTTCAGACCGTCGCGAATGGCGTCGGCGGTGCCCCAGTCTTTGTTCTTGCGCGCGGCGTGGCGCCCGATGGCGATGTCGCGCAGTTCCGCCGCGGTCACGGTGGACTGTGCCAAGAGCGCCTTGATGTGGTCGACGGCTGGCGCGCTTGCGATCGCGGCGTCGAGCTCAGCTTGGGTAATGACGCCCGATTTGCTCTCCCGCGACAGGACGCCGATAACGTGGTCCGCGCGATCGAGCGCCGCCAGCGCCGCCTTTGCGTCGTCACCGACCGGCTGCAGTCGGTTGACAGTGGCCACGAACTCGAACAACGCTGCCAGCGCGTTAGCCACGTTCAGATCGTCATCCAGCCCCGCGGCGAAGCCTTCGTCTAGCTTCGTGATCGCTTCGCCGACCTGGGCGTTCGCTTCGCCTGTGGTTGCGCCGCGTTCGACCAAGAGGTCTCGACAGTTTTGTAGCCGCCCTATCGACGCCCGAGCCGCATCCAGACCTTCGAGGGTGAAGTTCATGGGCTGTCGGTAGTGATTGGAAATCAGCAGATACCGCATTTCGAGCGGCGAGTAGCCCTTCGCCGTCAGATCCTCGAGCGTGTACAGGGTGCCGGCGCTTTTGCTCATCTTCTTGTTGTCGACGAGCAGATGCCGGACGTGCATCCAGTAGCGCGAGTATTCGGCCCCTGTCGCACCGCACGCCTGGGCGATCTCGCATTCGTGATGGGGAAAGATGTTGTCCTCACCGCCGGTGTGCAGGTCGAACGCTTCTCCTAGGTAGCGCGAACTCATCGCGCTGCACTCGATGTGCCACCCCGGAAAGCCGCGCTTGAGTCGCTCGTCGAGCTTGGGGCGCGCCCCTGGGTAGCCCTCCCAGGTCTTGTCATCGTGAGGGTCCCACTGCATTAGGTGCGACTCGTCTGTTTTCCATAGCGCAAAGTCGGCGGGGTGCTTCTTTACGTCGTTCACCTCGACGCGCGCGCCCGCTTCCAGATCTTCAACCTTCTTTCCGCTCAGCTGGCCGTACTCTTTGAAGCTTGAGATATCGAAGTATGCTTCACCGGTACCCTCAGGAATGTAGGCATGACCGCGGTCGAGAAGCTGCTGAACCTGAACGAGCATGTCCGGCACGTGCTCGGTGGCACGCGGGTACTCATGCGCGTCGACGATACCTAGCGCTTTGCGGTCCGAGTGGAAGCCCTGTTCGAAGTGCTGCGCAACCTTGTAGGGGTCCCACCCGAGCTCGCGAGCCATCTTTTGAAGCTTGTCTTCACCACCGGCATCCGCGCGATCGTCTTCGGTTAGGTGACCGACATCGGTGATGTTCATGACCTGCGATACTTCGAACCCGCTGTACTCGAAGTATCGGCGTAGCAGATCGGCGAAGACGAACGACCGGAAGTTCCCGATGTGCGCGGTCGAATAGACGGTAGGTCCGCAGTTGTAGATCTTGACCTTGCCCGACTCGATGGGCTGAAAGTCGACCTGCTTCTTGAGACGCGTATCGTAGAGTCGAAAAGCCATGATTGTGGCGAAGTCGTAGCCGATTTGACCGCGGGGTGCGACTCGGTCGTGGACGCGGCGACCGTGCGGTTCGCGCGTCTTCGCTTCTCGCGACCGCGGGAGTATCGTGCGCTGTGCCAAAACCGAAAGCGCGTCCGGCCAAGCGACGTTCGAAGCGCCGCGAGCGAGCCGCCGAGTTCGCCGATACCCCCGGCCGGCAGCCTCAAGCAGCCTCGCCGACCGAAGCCACCACAACTGGCAAGAAGCGCAAGAACGCGAAGCAGGGTGGTAAACGTCGCACCCAGAAACCAAAGGGGGATCCGCCGACGCCAAGCCCGCGCGCGCCGCGAAACGGCGATCGGCCGGAGTCTCGGAACCGCGCGACCCGGCCCGCCAAACGGGTCCGTTCCAGGCGCTCCCTATCCCACGTAGGCGGCCGCATCGACTACGAGTCAGGCTCGGCTGCCGAGCGCAACGCGCTCAAGGAAGCGCTCGACGTCGATGACGACGAAACCCAGACGCGCGCACACATCCACGGATTTCACAGCTACCCGGCGCGCCTACACCCGACCACAGCGCGCGCGCTGATCGCCGGATTTTCGAAACCGGGTGCACGCATCCTGGACCCGTTTTGCGGCAGCGGTACGGTGCTGATCGAAGCGTTGCTCCAAGGCCGGTCGGCGCACGGCACCGACGCCAACCCGCTCGCGGTCGCGCTCGCGCGCTTTAAGACGCAATCTGCGCATCGTCTTGACTGGGCGCTGATGAACGCGACCGCCGAACTCGTCGCGGAACACGCCGACGACCGGCGGGCGGCAAAGGCTGGCCCAAGCGTGCGTTACGGACGTCACGATCGAGAGCTGTTCGATCCGCACATGCTGTTGGAGCTCGACGGCCTGCGTCAGGGCATCACCAAGCTAACGGCCGGGGATCAGCGAGCTGCCTTCATGCTCGTGCTCTCGTCGATCCTCACCAAGGTGAGTCGCCGGGGAGGCGACACCAGCCGCCAGATCGGCAAGCGACGGCTGGCATCCGGGTTCGCGATCAAGATGTTCGTGCGTCGCACCGAGGAACTCGGACGACAGAGTGCAGAACTCAAGCGTCGCCTGAAGCAGAAGGCTCCGCCCGTGCGGGTCGCCGTGGACGATGCGCGCAAGCTTACGTCCTGCGCCCGGCGACGCTTTGAACTCATCGTCAGCTCGCCTCCGTATCCCGGCGTCTACGACTACCTGGAGCACCATGAGACCCGCCTACGCTGGCTCAAGATGGACAAGCGCAACTTCGCCAGCAGCGAAATCGGCGCGCGAAGGCAATTAAAGCCGCTCAGCGTGAAACAAGCCTTCGCGAAATGGGACGACGATTTCGGCTCGTGCCTAAAACGTTTTCAACAGGTGCTCGCCCCGGGCGGCAAGATCGCGCTGGTGATCGCAGACTCGACCGTTCACGACGCCGCATTCCGAGCCGACAGGGTGACTGGCGAACTGGCCCGTCGGTGCGGCCTCGAGCTGCTCGCCCGCGGATCACAGGCGCGCCCGCACTTTCACGCCGAGTCTCGCAAGGCGTTCGACGGCGAGCCGCGCCGAGAGCACGTGTTGATCTTGGGCGCTAGCGGCGGCGCTCGGCAACAACACTGATCGCGAGGGCGGCTATCGCGACGCCGACCGCAACCGTCGCGTGCCCGGCCACGAGATGCGCGGCGTGCGTGATCGGACAATGCAGCATCACCGCCAGAGCGCCGCTGACGCCGGCGCTCACGCCGATCATCGGCGCCCTTCGGATACCGCCGCGATGCAGCAATACAAGCGCGCCCACCAACGGCAGCGCCATCACCGCGCCGAAACCAAAGCAACCGGCAGCGCGAGCTGCAAACTCGGAACTGCCGAGCCCGCCGGCAAGCGATGCGGGATGTTGACCGTGCGCCTGAGGAACCAGCGCGAAGACCAGCGGAACAACCACAGCGAACAGCAGCGCTGCCAAACGCTTCCAGCCGAGCGGCGGTTTGTGCAGCGGTCGCAGCGCGACCCGGACGGCTAGCGCCACGGCGCCCGCGTGGAGACCCGCGCCCGCCGCGAGCAGCGTGGGCGAGACGACGGCTAGATCGGCACGCGGCATCGCCAAGATCGCGAGGGTTGCGATCACGCCAGCCACGCCCACTCCCGCGAGGTCGCGGGCCCACGTCGGCAGCGCCTTGAGCCGCGCTGGCACCGAGTCTTCTCGCGCGATCTCCTGAGTCAGCGCGCTGCGCATGGCGTCCAGATCGGTCGCGGGCACGAGCAGCACCGTCTCGGTGAGACCGTCGACAAGCCGTTCGTCGCCTACCAGCTTCGTATCCGCGAATGCGGCTGGATCAAACGGGTCGACGGTACTCATGACGGCACACCCACTACTATGTCCCCACTCCACTGCGGTTACCGTCCGCCTCCAGAAACTGCCGCATGGCAGCGTAGCCGCGATGCGCCCGCACCTTGACCGCGCTCAAGCTAGCCCCGACGACCTGCGCCACGTCCGGAAACGGCATCCCCGCAAACCAGTGCAGCTCG
>JAUIKB010000986.1 GCA_030430975.1 Polyangia bacterium | reverse complement strand
CATGACCTACGAGCTGAAGACGGACTGTTTGATGAATCGGGCTTTGGAGCGCCACGTAAAACGGCTGGAACTCAGATTACTTCCAGGAAAAGCACCGGAACCGGGGTCGGTCGTCCGTTATGCCTGCGGGGGTAGCTGTGGCCGCTTCTAAGGCGCGATAGCGCGCTTGGTGGCGGTAGCTCCGTTTCCGTCGGATGGCGCCGCCCTGGACAACAACAGGTGTGGCCTGATCCGCCCACCGGCGGAGCTTAAGCAAACTCCTCCTCATACAGACTGTTTCGCGTGTCGAACAAGTTGCAAAGAGTGGGGACTGCCCAGGACTCGTGATGACGCCCGTGCTACGACGAATTCACGAAGTGTCTGAAACCGTCGGGCGGGCGGCGGCGTTCCCACTGCAGGCGGTGTACCCAGCTGAGCGTCGCCGGACGGGCAACCACACGACTATGCGCAGAATCACGCTCACCCTCTTCGCGACCACCGCACTGGCCTTGGGCTGTTCCAGCGCGACTGACGACAACCAATCCGCGTCCGCCGGAACGGGTGGCGAGGCGGGAACAAGCGGTGCCGCAGGCGCGGGCGGGACGCCGAGCGGCCCGCCGTGTGACACTACAGCGGACTGTGCAGAAACGGCCACGCCCTACTGCGAGCCTGATTCGAAGGTTTGCATCAAACCGGCGGGTGGATTGATCGGTTGGGGAGATGGGACCCCTGGCTCCGTGACGCTGACCGAGATTCACCGACCGCTAAACGCGATCGAAGCACCCGACCTGGCATTCCATCCGGACCGCGACGAGCTGTGGGTCGTGAATCGGAAGTTCGAGGTCGAAGGCCAATGCCTCGAATCGAATGATACGAGTCCTCGCTGCAACTCGCTAGCCGGGCGAACGACGATCATCAAGGCGCCAGGGTCGAAAGACCAGAAGGTCGTGTCGGCCCAAGATCAGAACGCCTGGCACTTCATGCGTCGACCACCCTCGCTAGCGATGGGCGACAACGGCACGTTCGCCACATGCGCTGAAGTGATGACCTCAAATTACGAGGACGATCCTCAGAACTTCACCGGCGCGACGCTGTGGTCGACCGACCTGAACGTCTACGCGAAACCGTCGGGCTTTAACGGTTCCCATTTGGATATGGTCCACGTGACGCCGCTGTGCATGGGCATCGAACACGAGAAAGCGAACGTCTACTGGACGTTCAACGGCCACGTCGGCTCGATCGACCGGTACGACTTCGCGATGGACCACGGTCCTGGTCACGACGATCATTCCGACGGCATGGTGCTTCGTTTCGCGCAGGGTGAATTCGCGCGCGTCGCTGGCGTGCCGAGTCACATGGTGTTCAACAGCGCGGACAACCATTTGTACATCGCCGATACGGGCAACGCGAGAGTCGCTAAGCTCAACACCGCGAGCGGGACTAAGAGCGGGCCGATCGAGCCCGTCTACGAAGACCTCGCAGAGGCTCGCATGGTTGACAACGCGGAGGTTGCGACGGTGGTTCCGTCGGGAACGCTCGAAGCGCCGAGTGGGATCGCGCTGGCGGACAACGTGGTGTACGTCACCGATTCGGCGACCAGCCGATTCTACGCGTTCAGCTTGGACGGAGAACTACTTCGAACGCTCGAAACGGACCTGCCCCCTGGCTCTTTAGCTGGCGTCGCGGTAGGGTCGGGCGGCAAGCTTTGGTTCTCGGATATGAAGACCGGCGCGGTATTTCGCATCGACCCTTCCTGAGCCACCACGCGCCTCCGCTCGATGGCAATAGTCGAGCCGGAGCTAGATGCTGATTGAGCAATGCGTGCCAGCCGGATGCGCTCTGGACAATTCGACGACACGGAAGAGCCCGGTCAAACGCGCTGGATAAACCGCGCGTTAGGTAGCTGTTCAGTAGTGAACCCAGCGCTCGCTCCTCCGAAGCCCTGCACGACGGTCACCGGCTTGCCGCGTCGATGGGCGTCGATGGTCTCGCGCCGGGTTTGACGGCCACCACCCAACACCAAGAACTCGTCGCACAGCAGAATGAACAGTTCGGATTCGTCGCCAAAGCGTTCTCCGAACGGCAGCACATAGTCCATTGCGGCGATGTCGTACGTTAGGACGCTGTGTGGAGCGATTCCCATCGAACGGATCTTCAACTCGGCGCACAGCTTGTACGCGACCTGCAGCGTGCCGGCATTCGTCGCCCCGCTCGCCATGATGAGCGATTCACCGTGCTCGGCCGCCAACGCTTCCAGCTCCCGGCGCAGCAGAGCGGTGGCGGCTCTGCGTGCGGCTTCGGCCGACTCGCGCGTGTCGCTGGCGCGTTGCCAGCTCCCAGCGAACCCCATCACGCCGACGAGGTGCAGTGTGCCTTCGGCCTTGAACGAGCGGAACTCCGCAGCATCAAACAGCCGAGCATTGGTGCGCTGAGCCCAATCCTCTAGGCGCTCGGCGTGGGTCCGTTTGTGAGCCCGCTGTGTGCGCTTGCGTTGTTGCCGTGACATGTGACCGGCGCTGTACCGCCTCGTCGCGCCGAACGCCATGCCAGAACGGCGGAACCGAAAAAAGGTGAGCGATCGATGCGACAACCGGATTCACGACGCGTCTTACGGCTGAACCACACAAAACACCGCCCTAAGCGGCGCAAAGGTACAGACCGTGAAAATTCGACTCCTTGAAATGACGACGATGCTTGTTCTTGTTGGCGGTACAGCCGCCTGTAGCAGCAGTTCAGGCGGCGGTTCCGGCGCTCCGAGCGGTTGCCGTAAAAACGCGGATTGCGCTCCAAACCAGGAGTGCGTGATCAGCACCCAAGGGCCCGCGTCGTCGCCTCAGAATTTCGGCGAGCCCGGCATCGGTGGCGATGGCTT
>JAUIKB010000985.1 GCA_030430975.1 Polyangia bacterium | reverse complement strand
ACTCTATATGGCTGCACTGCCCGACTTGGTCGAACATGATCAGTCCCGGCAGCAGATGTGCCCATGTGTACAAGAGGCTGCCGAGGTGCGGGTAGGCGCCCTGAAACCAACCCTCCGCGAACGGTCTGATCGCGCCGATTGCCGCGTAGTGTTCGGCGATCGGCACGTGGTACCAGCGGGCGTCGAACGCGACGTTCTCCGGTGGAATAATTGCCAGGTACGTCAGCGTGAGCATGACGAAGCCGTAGACGATGATGACAGCGCGCCAGAGACCGTTAGGGCGGCGGAGTCGTCGCAAGCGCGGGAGCAGACGCCGAAGCGCGCGAACCAGCGGGCGCGCCCCGCTGGCGACCATGACGATCGAGACCGTCAGTGGCGTCCACCATCCGAACAACCCGATCAGTCCGAGGCCGAACATGGCGATGTAGAGGATCAACACGCCGAGCGGGATGCCCAGCGCCCAGCGCTCCGACTCTGGAAGGTTGGGTACTAGCGCGGATACGGCGCGGCGCCCGGCGCTCAAACAGCCACCGAGGAATAGCGCGCCATAGCCCCAGTACTTGAGATACACCCAGAACAGCCACCGATGGATTGGGTAGTGTTCGTGGGCGGACCGCAGCAGCAGGCCGACTGCGACCAGCAGGCTAGCGACTAGGAGCGACGCGCGTAGTCGAGAGAGAGAGCCAGCGCCGGCGGACACTGGCGGAGATTACTCCAACGGAGTTGGTTCCGGCGCTTGGACTCGAACCAAGATTCAGGGATTCAAAGTCCCTTGTCCTGCCTTTAGACGACGCCGGAAAATGCGGCCGGAGCTTAACAGACGGAAGCTCAGTGCAACACCTTGTCCGGCCAGACGTCGATCGGGCGCGCTCAGTCGCCAAAATAGCGTCGATTCCCCCTGAAATCCGCCCTGCGAAGGGCTCGCTCAGCTGGACCAGACACCTGAAGCTCGCGATTGTTCCCAAGCGGTGTGATTCCAATTCGTCGGGAACACCAGGGTATGAGAGAGTGTCGCTGTCCTCGTGTCGGACCGCGACGCCGAGCAAGTTCCGTTATACGGTTTCGTTGAGGCTTGGTGGAACGTGCCTGGCGCTGACGAAGCGAGCGAACGCAAGTTTATCGAACGCTTACGAGCGCATGACGAACGTGCGTTCAACGAGCTAGTCCAAGCCTACGAGGGGCGGGTCTTTGGGCTCGTGTTTCGGTTTGTGGGGCGTCGCGACGAAGCCGAAGACATGACTCAGGAAGTCTTCGTCCAGGTCTTCAAGGCGATCGGTTCGTTTCGCGGTGACGCCAAACTCAGCACCTGGGTTTATCGCATCGCGGTGAACCTGTGTAAGAACCGCGTCAAGTATCTAGCTCGGCGCCATGCCGATGCTCAGGATGAGTTCGAGCCTGTCGCCGAACGCTCCGGGATGGAGTCCGCCAAGGGTGTCACGTACGGGGACGTTGCCCGACCGGATGATATGGTGGCGGGTTACCAGATGGAGAATATCGTTCAAGCGTGCATTGCCAAGTTAGAGCCAGACTTTCGCGAAGCGCTTGTGTTGCGGGATGTTGAGAATCTTACATACGACGAAATCGCAGACATCACCGGACTCGCCTCAGGAACCGTGAAGAGCCGCATCCACCGGGCCCGTGTGATGCTGAAGGCGTGCGTTGAGCGCACGCTTGGGGAGAAGCTGAAGTGAGCGACCCAGAGCAAGAAAAGCCGCCTTCCGACGCTGAAGAGCAGCTGCAGCCGTCCTTATCCGACGAGCCGGAGGAGGGCGAACAGCGCGACAGCGATCCCGAACTGGAGAGCGAAATCCGCAAGCTGCTAGGGGGCGCGATCCGCGCCGAAGAAGAGACGCCGTCTAGCGATGTGCTCGAAGGTGTACAGAAGCGACTTCGTGAACGCAGCGGTGGGAAGTTCTACAGCGAAGGTTGGAGCACCGAGCGCCACCAGCCGATCTCGATGTATCTCGTCACCAGCGCGCTGATGCTGTCGGTGATCATTGTCGTTTACGCGGTGTTGGGGCCGCTGTCCGGACAACCGGTCGCGGTACCGATGACGCCGGCGCCGGTACGGATACTCGGACCGGCGCGTCGCATGACGGCGCCGCTGCCGAGCACTCGGACACCGCCGGCGCCGTCTCCCCCTCCGTCGGCCTCCGCACCGCCGTAGAACGCGCGGCTACGGAATCCAGCGGGCCAGAACGCAGGTCACGTTGTCGGGCCCGCCGTTCGCGTTGGCCTCTTCGATGAGCTGGTGGGTTCCGGTGGGTAGATCAGGCGCTTCGTTGATGATCTCAAGGATACGCTCGTCGGTGACGGGCCCACACAGCCCGTCGCTGCAGAGCAGCATGGTGTCGCCCGGCTGTGGGGTCTCGAACCGCGTATCGACTTTGACCGTGTCCTTCATGCCGAGCGCCCGGACGATCACGTTCTTATGTGGGAAGTTGGCGATCTCTTCCTCGGAAAGGCGCTTCATCTTCTTGTAGTCGTTGAGGAGTGAGTGGTCCTCGGTCAGCAGCTCGATCTGCTCATCGCGAACGCGATACAGACGGCCCAAGGCGTTTCGCCTAGATTCGTATTACCCGAATGTGAGTATATTAAATTGGGTCTGGTTCAGGGCATTCGTGATTTTATTCAAAAAACTGGCTTCAAAAAAGCCCATTTGGGATTGAGTGGAGGAATTGACTCTGCGGTTGTTGCTGCACTGGTTGCAGAGGCAATTGGTCCTCAAAATTTAACAGCAATAGCTATGCCGACACAATTCAATGCCAAAGAAAGCTATAGTCTTGCCAAGCAATTGGCCAACAACCTCGGCTGTGATTTTTTTGAGCTTCCCATTCAAGATGGTTTTGAGTCTT
>JAUIKB010000984.1 GCA_030430975.1 Polyangia bacterium | reverse complement strand
ACACGACTTTTTCCTCGCCAAGCGTCGGCGTCGCACCGGACGTATCGATCACGCGCGCCCGAATCGGCGTCATGGAGGTGCGAGCTTCGAGCGCGAGGCCGATGTAGCCTTCGGGGGTGTGCGCTACAGCGACGCTGTGGGCCGCGTTTTGGTCTTCGTTTAGGTATCGCGTGTCGGCACCGTCCGCCCAGAGTTTGGCACGCAACGGACCGTCTTTTTTGACGGGCTTGGCGATGTATAGTGCGAACGGCTTGTGGTCTCGGCCCTTGGGAAGATCGGCGGGTGCGGCCACCCGCGCCGCGTCGCGCGCATCGGCTACCAGCAACTCTGAGGGGCCGCCTTTGACGGGTCCGCGCATCAGGCCGCGCTTGCCTGCGAAATACGCGAATCCGCGACTTAGCGCCGGGCCACGCCCATACGCACGGCAGTCGCCAGCCGAGAGCGACAGGGTTCCGATCGGCGTAGTTGAGGAAGTGTCAACGGCTGGCAGGGCACGCAGCCGCGCCAGGTGCACGCGATCGTCTCGGCTCACCATCACCACGCCCTGTGCCGAAGCGCTGGCCGGGCCTGCCGGGCCGACGTCGACGGGTTCGTCGAGGATGAAGAACTCGTTCTCTGTGAGCGCGGGGCTGCTGGAGCCTGTGGGTGCGGCTACCGAACTCGACGGTGTAGCGCTCGGCGCACGTGGTTTCGGTCGGTTGGGCGGCGGTCGCTGCGCGGGGCGTGCGGCGCTGAGCTTGAGTATCTTTGCAGGTGGCTTGCGTTGCTTCGTGGCGTCAGGCCGTGAACAGCTTGCTGCGGCGAGCGCTAGCACCGCTCCAGCCCACCTACCGCCCGTCCAACGCATGCTGATCCTCTGACACAGTCTCGCCGCGGTCGCGAGCCCCTTCAGCTGTTGGCGGAGACGCTCAGCGAGAGCCTTGCGCTAGCTTCGACAGCTGTTCGCTAGGCATAACCGTCGACCGAAAGCAGCCGGTCCGCCGCGCGTCGCGTGGCGCTCAGCGCCTTCTGCAGCTGTCGCACGAGAGGTGCGACTTCGGACTGCTCTACCTGCTCGAGTTGCTCGCAGAGGTTGGCTACCGGCATCGCCCCGACCTGACGGGCGCTACCCTTGAGGGTGTGCGCCGCGGCGCGGCGGGATTCCGGGTCACGGTCTAGTTTGGCTACATGCGCTTCGGCATCCATGAAGAACGCGCTGAACACCTCGCGAACGAAGCTGTGATCGTCATCGAGATCGATCAACTGCTGCAGCGTTCCGCGGTCCAGGTATTCATCGGCGCTGCCGCCGCTATCCGAACTCTCGGGCATGGATCGTCATCCTCACCCGAAACGGCGATGTCGTCCAGCTTGACGCCTGACCGTTACGCTGCTTCGGCCCGCGCCTTGATGGCCTGGTTCATGGACGCGAACCCACGAGCCGTCTGGGTGAGCCGACGGGTGAGCATCTTGACGAGCAGCCCGGAGAACTGCTCACCGTGGACGAGCCGGGTCTGCTGCAGCCCTTCATCGCCCTCGGCCGCGTGGAGCTCAAAGTAGTGCTCGCCGTCGAACAAACCGCCGAACATCAGCTGAGCCTTCCAGCGCAGTTCGCGGGCCGCGGCGACTTTCAGCACTTTGGGGTGGAAGCTCAGTTCGCGTCCGCCGGGCTGATGAACGATGACTTGCAGCTGCTCGCCCTGGGCCAGCTTGCCGGAGATGCCGGTGATGAATGGGTTCCACTGGCTGTATGCGCGGAAATCGGTCAGAACGTCCCAAACTCGCTCGGGACTGGCATTGATCACTGTTTCCGTTCGAACCTGCATACTCACCTGCGTCGGCTGTTGGTGTTGGCGTATTGGACCCACATCGGAGCCCTGGGACAAGCTCGGACAGCCCGAGCGGCTCAAAGTTCCCGACACGTATGGCGCACCGTGCCGCTCGACTGTGGCCAAATGTTCACAGTCTGATCCGTGCGAGCAGCTGTCTGTTCAGATTTCCCCGACGGGATGGGCGGTCGCTCCCAGCTGAGACGCGGCACGACGGTTGCTTAATCAATGTCATGCGCTTGATTTCCTCTTTCTTCGATCGCCCCGTGGCGCACTCGCGCTCCAAGTTGATGACCGGACTGGCAGCCGTCGCGGTCGCCTCTGCCTTCGCTTTGGCCGCAGGCGACGCTCAAGCCTGCGGCGGCACGTTCTGCGATGGTGGCCCTCTGCCCATGCCGGTCGACCAGTCCGGCGAGAACGTGCTCTTCGCGCTCGACGGGGAAACCGTCGAAGCCCACGTCCAGATCCAGTACCAGGGCGACCCCGAGCGCTTCGCGTGGCTCATTCCGGTGCCTGAGGTGCCCGAGCTGACAGTCGGCTCAGCGCAGCTCTTCGCGAACCTGCTGAATGCGACGGTGCCATCGTTTCAGCTGAACACCACCTTCGAGTTTTGCGACGGGGGCGAGCGCACCTCCACGAGCGGTTGCGGATTCAGCTCCGCCGCCAGCGACGCTGCCGGGAACTTCAGCGCGGGCGGCGGTGACCCGAACGGTGGGATCGATGAAAACGAGCCTGAAGTGGCGGTGCGGGAATCGGTTGGCGCGTTCGAGGTTGCAGTGCTCAAGGGCAGCTCCGTTGAAGGCATCGAAGAATGGCTCGATCAGAACGGCTATCTGCCGGACGAAGACGCCCCGCCCATCCTCGATCACTACGTCAAGAAGGGCTACGTGTTCGTCGCTATCAAGCTGCGGTCTGGCGCCGGCGTGGACGAGATACATCCGATCGTCTTGAAGTATCCAGGCACGGAGCCTTGCGTGCCGCTCAAGCTGACATCGATCGCCGCCACCGAAGATATGGGTGTGCGAACGTTTTTCCTCGGCGAGCGTCGCACGG
>JAUIKB010000983.1 GCA_030430975.1 Polyangia bacterium | reverse complement strand
GGCCCTGCGGCCGATTCCACGCTCACGACGTCATCGGCGTAGAGCTCCTCGATGGCCTGTGAGTTTTTTCCTTCTTTGCAGAGTTGAACCAGCTTGGTTCCGACTTCTTTGGCTGTAGCGCTCATGGGATCTCCTTCGCCGATCGCGTCGGCTCGTGTGTGGAACTGCCGCCATTGTGGGCCCTGCACCTACACTGTGAACCCGCTCCCGTGAGTTTTCTGAAAAAGCCATGAAGTTCAGCTTCTTACAGCAGACGCGGCGCGCACTAGAGCGGTGCGAGCGCGCGTTGGATGCGTTCCTGGTGGGCTTGGATTTCGGGGAGTAGCTGCAGGTGAGTTTGATTAAGACGGTCGAGCAGCGGCTTGCCGATCGGTTCATGACCATCCACCGCGGCGTACAGATCGTCGAAAACCGCCGCGACCTGCTGAGGCACACCGCCGACCTGGGGACGGTCGAAGGTGCGGTGTTCGGGCTTCACCTTAGCGACCGCGCGCTCGACATCACCGCCACCGAGCCACTTGAGCGTGCTGCGGATCGTTTCCTCTGGTTGGCGAAGCAAGCGGTCAAACGTCTCCACGTGAACAGCGTAGCGGCGCGTCGTCAGGTCGCGAATCAGCATGAAGTTCTCGCTCCACCATTCGAGCGGGGGGGGCATGCGGGGCGGCGGCGGACGCTCACGCGATGCGTCCTCAAGCTCAACTAGCCGATCGATCGACGCGCAGTATTCACGCCACGGTCGTAGCGTCGCGAGCACCTTGCCGATGAAGGCACGGTCGGTTCGAACGAGTCCGGGAATGAACACCTTGACCACGTGGTTCGCCACCTGCTCTGGGAACATGTACGCCCCCGTCTCCGGGTTTGGATTCGTCGCGTAATAGATGCCCTGCCGCAGGACGCTCTCGTAGAACCCTTCGGGGTTTGCGTCCCGTATCGTCTCGCCCCACCTGGAGGGGAATGCTTCGCCCACCGACGGGAACCCGGCTGCGATCAGGATCTGCATCCATAGCGATGTGCCCGAGCGCTTGGTCCCAGTTACCAGAAGCAACGGTCCCTACCCGGCGCCACCACTGCCCCCTGAACCGCCGCTACCTCCAGAGCCCCCGCTGCCGCCCCCACCACCGGATCCACCGCTGCAATCGACTGTAACGTCCTGCGGATTCTCTTTGAAGAGCGGCGCGGTGGCCGGCGTCATGGTGAACGTTTCATACATCATCGTTGTCGAGTTGACCGTCGCCCACGTCGGAGCGACCGCGGCGAGCTTATTGCCGGCCAAGTCGGTCACGCCCGTGGTCTCTTCCCGGTAGTGCAAGAACAGTGAGCGCTGGAGCGGGCCGACTTCGCCGAGGACCGTACACATCTGACTCAGGGAAACGGGAGTCGTGATGTGGGCGGTCATCTGATCCGTGTTGGTCGAGTCCCGCGTCAGGGTATCGATGAGGAAATTCCCTGTCCCAAGTGGCAAGCTCAAATCCTTGTAGTACTCGTAATAGCCCTCCGTGTTGGCGCCCTCCGCCAGGCTCAGCCGAAACACGGTCGGGTCGACCGCCGATGGCGGAGCGATGGGTTCGGAAAACGTGACGAGTACCTCATCCGAGTTGATCAAGGCAGCCGACACGATCGTCGGCGGCGTGGTGTCGACGCCACCCGACCCAGCGCTACCGCCAGACGCTCCACTGCCTCCCGATCCGGCGCTCCCGCCAGACCCCGCCGACGCTCCCGAACCCGCCGACCCGCCGCTGCCACCGGATCCGCCGGTGTCACTGCCCCCAACCGAACCGCCGGCGGTTCCAGCGACACCTGCGCTGCCACCACTGGCGCCGCCGACCCCGGAGGCCGTTCCCCCAGTTCCCGCCGTCCCCGCGGGCTTGTCATCATCGTCGCTGTCGCACGCGAACGCCGTCATGCCGCCGAGCACGGCCACGCCGGCTAGTCGCTTCAGTTTCTCGCTCATATCAAAGCTCCCCGCAATGCCCTCGCACGCGAGTATGCCAGACGCAGGCCGCCCGTCCTATCCCCCAAAAATCACCCGATCTCACGTCCGCACCCACATGCGCAAGAGCGCGTCCTCGCACATCTCAAGTCGATCGCGAGCGCTTGTTGAACCATCAGCGCTGGATAGCTCGCTGAGCGCCGTGGAAAGGTCGTAGAGGACTCGACGCTGAGCTGCGTCCGCCACCAAGCTTTCGATCCACGTCACGCACACCAACCGTTGACCTGCCGTGACCGGAAGGACCTCGTGCCGACAACCCGCCTGGTAAACAGCAACCGACCCTGCTGCAGCCTTTACGCTACGCCGCTCCCCGCCCGAGTACAGAACCAACTCCCCACCCTCGTAGCTTTCCGGCGACGACAGAAACAAGGTCAACGATAGATCCGTTCGCAAGGGCGAGCCTCGCCCCATCAGCGGATTGTCACGGTGAGCCCCGTAGCTCATCCCTACGTCGTAGCGAGCGAACAGCGGCGGCAAGATCGACCGGGGGCGGGCGACCCGATTGAACTCGGCGCAGGCAGCCAACGCCCGCAACACCTGTTGCGCCGCGGTGCGGGCGAGCGCGGACCCATGGACCAATTGCAGGTTGTGCTTCACCGACGCGGCGTTACCGCCCGCCGATATATCGCCGGCCACGAACTCCGCTTGCTCAAGTCCCCTCTGCAGCGGCTCGAGCACCGACGCAGGCAGCACGTCCCCGATAACGTGAATCGAATCCATGTCGCAGTATACCGCGCCGCGCTCCGCAGAAAGCCGAGCCGAGCCGAGCCGCCGACTTGCCCGAGGTCGTCGACCGCATCAGCGAAATCGCTATCGGCAATGCGAGCATCCAAGGCGGCGGTCTGTGCGCCACGATTTGCGTGAGGTGACATCACTTCAGCG
>JAUIKB010000982.1 GCA_030430975.1 Polyangia bacterium | reverse complement strand
AGACGTTCCGGATGGCCCGATGATGCCGTTGATGCTCGGCTTCGTGTCGGTGGTGACGTTGATCATGGGCAGCGTGATGCCCCGCGTGATGTATGCCGGGGCGTTGAAGGCCCGAGCGTTTCCGACGAAGACGAGCGACGCACCAGGGGTCGCGTCGTTTGGTGATGCCACCGCTCAGGTCAAGGTATTCTCCGATTCGAAAGCGGCAGTCAGGGCTGCCGCCGCGTCGTTTCAGACCCCGTTCATCCTCTCCCTGGCGTTGGCCGAAGGGATCTCGGTGTGTGGACTGACGCTGGCCATGATGGGCCTCGATCCGATGCTGGCCGTGCCGTTTTTCGTCCTCGGCACCGGCGCGATAGCGGTAAAGTTCCCCACTGCCAGCGCGGTCATCAAGCCGCTCGAACGGCTGTACGGCGCGACGCTAACGTGACCCGGTCGACGGCTCCCGCCGTGGGCTAAGCCGATGCCCGCGTCGTGCCAAGCTGTACAACGTCCCGCAGCTCTGCCCGGCGGACTTACCGTCGTGCGGGCTGCCCTGGCCGAACTACCTGACCGGACGGCACGAACGCCGCCCGGCCACCGCCGCGCGAACTAAGCCGACGCCCGACGCCGCCCCAGTTTGTACAACGTCGCGCAGATCTTATCCGCCAAGCCGTCGAGCGACGGGTCAAGTCGCACGTAACCGAGCGCGTCCGCGAGTGCCAACGCCGCACGCGCCTCGCGCGCCTCACCTAGCGCGATGTCCAGCCGATTGCGCCGGTTCCCCGCACGGTGCGAAAACGCCTCAGCGCTGTTGAGATAGACGGACCGCGCGGCACGCCGCAGCTGATCCGCCAGCCCGGAATCATGGCGCGCGATGGCCCGGACCAGCGGTTGAAGTCGACGATTGAATTCGAGAATATCTGTTTGGATTCTTAGCATGCCAGTCTCTCGCCATGGGGTCGCAGCAGCTGTCCAGGGCGCGCAGCGCCGGCGAAGCCGGGAACCCTTGACAGCAGCAAGCCCCATGCCTCTTTGCTCCCCTTTTTGCCGCTTCGCGGCGTCGGGTCGCTGCCGCTTCGCGGCGGGTCTAACTTAGTGTTCTGTCACGCCCCCTCGGTTCCGGATTCCGATCCGGACCCCGATCCCGATCCAGAACCGGATCCGGCTCCAGAACCGGATCCCCGAACCACAAAAGTACACTTCGACGACAACGAAGCGCTGTTTCTGGCGGTCGTGCAATCGCGGATGCCCACCATCCTGGAGCCGAACGACACGCTCATCTCGTCGTTTCCGGGCACCACGCGTGAGCTGCTGACCCACTTGCTGCAGTTTATGTATGGTAAACTTGTCGACTCGGATATCCGAGTCCTGATGCGTATCATCATTGCCGAAGGCAATAAGTTTCCGGAGCTCGTCGAGCTGTATCATCGGGAGGCAGCATCCAAGGGCCTCTCCCTACTTGAGCGGGTCGTCGCTCGCGGTGTCGCACGTGGCGAAGTGAAAGCGGACCACGCGCCCCTGCTACACATGACCATCGTCGCGCCCGTGATGATGGCGGCCATCTGGCGGATGACGTTCGACTCTCAAGAACGCATCGAGAGCGAGGACTTCATCGAAGCTCACCTCGACTTGCTGTTCAACGCACCGTTCGAAACGGACTCGGCAAGCAGCTGAACCCCACCACTACACGATACGACCCTGTTTCGCCCGACCGACCTGGCCGGTCGCGGCAACCACGACCAACGCGATGAACCCAAACCAACTCCGGCCGTAGCAGGTAGCGGTCCTGCACCCAGTCCGATCGTCACGCCGCAGACGGTGGGCGCCATGTTGCGACGCGGCCTGCCGGGAACGCTGCGGTACTTCAAGGAACAGATGGAAGCCGCGAGCGGCCAGTCTATGGCCATACCACCTTGACGAGATTGGAGCGTTCTATGGCATCCGGGTCGTCAGCTCAGTCGATGCGGCGCAACGGGTTCGGACGCCGCAGACTGAGCAGTCGCCCAAGGCGATCGACGAAGCCGCGGAAGCCGTGTCGCGCGCTGCACGATGCGCGCCGCATTGCACGCCACAGTGGGAAGCGGCGCGCTTAGTGCCAAGGTTCACGGCCGCAGGAGCATTAGGATACCCCTATTGAATGGCGGGAGGATGCCCGACAACTAGCGCTGTTTGAATGGCAGACAGCTCGTCTGTCGTCTATCGTCACAGGCTAGCGAGCGAACGCGGAGGTATCGTGACACACTTCAAATCCAAGTTATGCATGGTCGCTGCGCTGGCGGGCGCGGCAGGGTTCAGCGCACCTGCTGCCGCCGCTGTGAGTCCCAAGTCTCGACTCGAGTATCTCCACGCCACCAAGCACGTCTTCCAAGTTAAGCAGGTAAACGTTCGGAAGATCTTCGTGATGGGCGGATCACAGTGCTCCGATCGCCCCAAGGTTAGAGATCTTCTAAGACTGGCTTTTCAAACCGACAGGAAGGTCTCGATTTGGTACTCGGTAAATGGGGCAACACGTTGCATCACCGGCGTTCGACTCTACCGACGAGGATTCTAAACAGCAGGTCGCGCCCAGCGCCGGTTCGCCGCAAGAATGCAACCCGGCCGGGCGGCACGAACACCGCCCGGCCACACCCGCGCAGACTAAGCCGCCGGTGTTACGCTCTCATTCCTACAGCTAGCCGTCGCGCACGCTAAATCGTCTGGCAACCCCCGCGAGCTGCTGCACTGCCGCCCGAATCTGCGCCCTTGAATCGGTGACACCGGATATCGGCCAGGCTGAGTCGGCGGCACACCTACCGTGATAGGAATGCCTAATGGCTGGACACAATCTCAACGCGCGTTTGCAGACGCCACGCATTCTTTGGGCAGCGATGCTGGTAGCGACGGTGCTCTTCGCGG
>JAUIKB010000024.1 GCA_030430975.1 Polyangia bacterium | reverse complement strand
CCGTCGGCTTGGGTTTGACGGGCGCCACGCCTTTGAAGCCGCCGGTCTTGGGTCGAGTCCCGCCACCTGCTTTCGGCTTTTTGGTACCGGCAGCCGCGACTGCTGCGTCAGGTCCGGCGTCAGCCGTGCCCTCGGTGCCAGCCTGCTCAGGTTCATCCGGCTGCGACGTCTCCGCTGTCCCAGCCGTTTCGGGCGGGTCCGCCGGTGCCTCGGCGACCGATGCGGACGGCTCGCCAGTCGCCGCCAAGGTGGGCTCCGCATCGTCTCCCGAACCGCTGCCCACGACGACCGCGATGGCTCCGAGCGCGCCCAACAGAATGACCGCGCCTAGACCGAGGCCGATGAACAGCGGAGCCTTGGATTTAACCGGGAGCTCGACGGGATCACCACCTGTCTGGCTCCACGCCTGTGACGTGTTGCGATGCGGATTCTCAGCTCCCGCCCCGGCTTGAGCGGCGCCAGCGCCAGCATCGGCGGCGCCAGCATCGGCTACCGTCGTAGCGGGCGCCTGGGCGGACATCAACTGCGTCCCCGAGCCGCCGGCGCCCGCGGTAGTGATCGTCGCCACGTGGCTCGTTTCCACGCCGTGGCCGTCGGCCCACTGCCCAAGCATGTCGCTGAATTCGAGCGCCGATTGAAACCGCGTCGCGGCCTCACGGTTCATCGAATACGAAATGATCTGCTCGAATTCGGAGTCCAGATCCTCGACGACCGTACTCGCGGGCGGCGCCGCCTCAAGCACGATCTTGAACATCAATTCGTTGAACGTATTGGCGTCGAAGGGCACCGCACCGGTGACCGCTTCGTAGAGCATGACCCCGACCGCGTACAGATCGGTCCGATGATCGACCTCGGACGCGCCTTTCGCCTGCTCCGGCGACATATAATACGGCGTGCCCATCACGGCGCCGGTGCGCGTCATCGAGTGATCTCCGCCCAGCGCGTGGAACTTGGAAATGCCGAAGTCGATGAGCTTGACGAAATCTGCGTTGCCCGCTTTTTCCTTCAAGATAAATACATTATCTGGCTTCAGGTCACGATGGACGATGCCGGCCTCGTGAGCCGCGTGCAGGCCTTTGAGAACCTGGCGAAAGATCGGGACACACTGCTGAGGCGTGAGCCGTCCGAGTCGCTGGATCCGGTCCGCCAGCGGCTCACCGTCGAGAAACTCCATGACCATGTAGCGGTCGCCGTTGGGCAGCGTGCCTAGGTCGAGAATTTCAAGGATGTGGTCGCTGCCGATGCGGCCAGCGGCCTGAGCCTCTCGCTCGAAGCGCTGTACCGTGTTGGAGTCCTCAGCGGCATGTGCGTGGAGGATCTTGATAGCCACGCGCCGAGCGATGGCGATGTTCTCGCCCTCATACACGGCGCCCATCCCGCCCTCGCCGATCAGTTTGACGATGCGGTACTTGCCGTCGACGATTTCGCCTTCTTGCAAAGACATCCTGCATTTAGATTCAGGGTTGGCGGCCCGAAAGGCAACTATCCAAACCTGATCGTTTCATGACCATCGGGGAAGCAGCCCGGACACGGAACGGATCAACAGTGCTCGCCGACGCGGCGAGACTACAGAATTTTCAATTATTTCAATACTTTACGAGTGATTCATCGCGCCCCGTCAGCCAGCAAACGGTGCGGCGGCACCCGCGGGCGAGCACCGATCGAGTCAATCACGCCGCGCCCTAGACCGCGCGGACACCGCACCGGCGCGCGACGGCGCTCAACGCGTGCCGTACATCCGGTCACCGGCGTCGCCCAGCCCGGGCAAGATATAACCCTTGTCATTCAGGCAGTCGTCCACCGCCGGCGTGTAGATCGCTACGTCCGGATGAGCCTCGTGAAACGTCTTGATGCCCTCTGGGCACGCCAGCAGGCACATAAACTTGATCTTGCGCGGGCGCAGCTTCTTGAGCCGCTCCACCGCGGCGACGGCTGAGCCGCCGGTCGCGAGCATTGGGTCCACGGCAACCACCTCGCGATCGCCCATTTCGGGCGGCACCTTGAAATAGTACTCGACGGGCTCGAGCGTTTTTGGATCGCGATAGAGACCGATGTGACCAACGCGGGCAGACGGGACGATCTCCAGCATGCCGTCCAGCATTCCGGTGCCCGCACGCAAGATGCTCACGAACACCAGCTTCTTGCCTTCGAGGCGCGGTACCTGGGTCTGCTGCAGCGGCGTTTCCACTGTCTGTTGCACGACGGGCAAGTCGCGCGTCACCTCGTACGCCATCAGCATACTGATCTCTCGGAGCAGCTGACGGAACGAACGGGTGCTCGTCTCCTTGTCGCGCATGATGCCCAGCTTGTGACTGATCAGAGGATGGTCGACGACGAACAGGTTCTCAGACATGGCGACCGAGAACCTACCGGACGTGAGCGGCGTTTAGAAGTCGCCATGTTGCCGGTGCACGAGCGGTGTAAGATGGCAACGACCTTGGCGTTATTCGATTAAGACTCGAACGGACCGTTCCGCCGCACGAAAGGCCGCCCATGACCGCTCCCTCGCATGACTCCGGACCCCTCCAGCGCTGCGACGACTGCGGCGGCTTCTTGCCCCCGCAAGCGGCGGCGTGCCCCAACTGCACCGCCAGCCCTTCGAGGCTCGGCTCTCGGCTCGGCAAGGTCGCGCTGCAGGCGGCGACGGGGAGCGCCTTCGCGATGACTTTGATGGCCTGCTACGGCGCGCCGTATCGCGAACCGGCGGTGGTTGAGCGGCCTCCAAACAGTATGTGCGAAGACGGCTGGACCGACGCAGACTCGGACGGGTCGTGCGAGACCAACTGCGCCGACTACGCACAATCCAGCGCCGCTCCGCCCGGCTGTGAGCCGACGCTCACCCGCGCCAGCGACGATCCCGTGCCGGACGACCCACCACCAGACGATACTCCACCACCGTTCCCCAGCGACGAAGAGTGACGCGCCGACTGGACGTCGTTCACGCAACCCCGCAACCGCGATACGTCGTGTGGGAGCTCACGCTGCGGTGCGACCATGCGTGCCATCACTGCGGGTCACGAGCCGGCAAGGCTCGCTCGGTCGAACTGACCACCACCGAGGCGGTGTCGCTCGTTCGCCAGCTCGCCGACATGGGCACCAACGAGGTGGTCCTGATCGGCGGCGAAGCCTATCTGCACGATGGATTCCTGCAGGTGGTTCGAGCCCTGCGCGCGGCCGGAGTGCGAGTGCAGGTCACCACTGGCGGCCGCGGCGTCACCATCGAACTCGCGCGCGCCATGGCCGACGCTGGCGTGCAGGGTGCATCGGTTAGCATTGACGGCCTGGAAGAAACGCACGACCGCATGCGTAACGCACGCGGGAGCTTCCGGGCAGGGCTGGCGGCCCTACGGCGCCTCCGCGACGCTGGCGTGCCGATCAGCGCGAACACCAACGTCAACCGCCTCAACCGGCACGATCTAGACGCGCTGTACGGACGACTGCTTGCGGTCGGCGTATCCGCCTGGCAAATTCAGATCACGGCACCGCTCGGGCGGGCCGCCGACCGGCCGGACATGCTCCTCCAACCGTGGCACCTGCTCGACTTGCTGCCACGCATCGCGGAGCTCAAGCGCCGCGCCCACACCGACGGCGTCCGGATCATGGCTGGCAACAACCTCGGGTACTTCGGACCCGAAGAAGCCGACCTTCGGTCGATCGACCCAGGCGGCTCGGATCACTTCCAAGGTTGCCAGGCGGGTCGTCACATCATGGGTATCGAGTCAGACGGCGCCATCAAGGGCTGCCCGTCCCTACAGAGCCGCCACTATGTTGGCGGCAACGTCCGCTCGCGAGATTTGCAGTCGATATGGAACGACGCACCTGAGCTCGCTTTCAACCGGAAGCCCGCAGTGGACGCGCTCTGGGGTTTCTGTAAGAGCTGTCCGTTCGCCGCCACCTGCCAGGCGGGCTGCACGTTCACGGCACACGCTCTACTTGGACGCCGCGGCAACAACCCGTATTGCCACTACCGGGCGCGCGACTTTGCGCAACGCGGAATGCGCGAGCGACTAACCCTTGTCGAAGGCGCAAAAGGGGCACCTTTCGACAACGGACGATTTACCATCATGATCGAACCGCTCGACGCGGACGAACCCGGTCTTCGCGAACCTGACGAGCTTGTTCAGATCCGGCGACCCCACGGCCTGGTATAGTCCGGCCCCATGCCTGCCCACCCAGTCTCGACGCACAGAATCTTCGCCCGCGGATCATTCGCCCTACGCGCGAGCCTGCTTGTCGCCGTCGTGATCGCTAGCATCAGCGCTTGCGATGACGGGGCCGCAAAAGCCGCCAAGCTATGTAACGCCGCGATCGCCGATGCCAAGCGCGCGATCAAGAGCCACGACCTCACCCGGGCGAAGAAGGAGCAGGCGACCGCGACGAAGGCTTGCGTCGATCCAAAGCAGCGCGATGAAGCTGTCGCGCTCGGCGAACGGATCACCACCGCAGAGGCCGTCCTCGAAGAGCAGCGCAAGAAGCAAGACAAGAAGGACAAAGCCGAAGCCGCAAAGAAGAAGGCCAAGCGCGGTGCGGCCCCCGTCATCGGCAGCCATAGCAAAGAGATCGGAGCCACCGGCGTTTGCAAGGACTACGTCGATTGCGCATGCGGATTGGCTGACGGATATCGCTACGAGACGGCCGAGGACTCACACCGCGAGTTCTGTACCGACGCCAAAAAAGTACTAGGCGGAAAAAACTCCCAGGGAGGCTGTCAGAACCTCATGGATGAACTGAAGAAGCAGGGCGACAAGTGGAAAGAACCCTTCGAGAGCCAGGGCGTGACTATTCCGACGTCGTGCCCGTAGGTGCGCGAACGACGCGGCCAGAACTGTCCACGGCGCCCGGCAGCTCGACACCCGCAACCATCTGGACCATCGCGTCGTGCAGCTTCTCGCGTTCGATCCTGAGCCGCGCGACGCACGCGCGGCGCTGGTGACGGGTGAGTCGGACTCGGATCGCCCGGGCGGTTTCCCGCGCCAGTCGAAGATATCGCAACGCTATCATCCCGCCGAGCATGCCTAGGACCGCCACGGTCACGCCGGTCAGCACCGGACTGCTTGGCAACACCGGCCACAGGGCGTTCACCTGCGTGTGCGCGTAAGCGGCCAGCACGCCTGCGCCGACCCACGTCAGCGGCAGCAGAACGGCGCCCGCGAGGACCTTTACCGTCGCCTCGTCCTTGTACTGGCTCGACGCGAGTCGACTAAGCAACATCAGGATCAGGGCCGGAGGCGCGTTCACGATGTAGCCAACGATGAGGATCGGCGGCATGACGAGGTATACCAAAATAACCTGCAGAAATAACAGGACCGGCAGCCAGATCGATCCGAGCCGCGGGCTTCCGTCAAGTTCGTGGTCGCGCAGCTTCATCGCCCGCATATCCTCGTCATAGCGCTCGACCTCGGCCCTCAGCGCACTGACGGCGTCGGGCTGAACCAGCGACAATTCGCGGTAGCCGATCCAAATTCGGGCGAACGCAAGCTCGCGCTCCTCCATCTTGGGCATGCTGAGACGGCGGCCGGCGCGCGCCGCCCGTTCCGCGCGGATCAGTTTCGACGCACGGTGCATGAGGAAGTGTGTCTGCCAGTCTTCGGTAGGCCGCACGGCCTCGGTCAGCGACGTATGCAGCACCTCGGTCAACTCACGCGCCCGCTCCCGCATTACCTCGTCGCTGTCGCCCGGCGATGGCGTCACGTCGAGATGTCGCGGGAGTTCGACCGGTGAATGGAACCAAACGAGCGCGTGACTACGAAAGACGCGTTTCTCGTCATAGTGCAACCCGACCGGCACGATCGTCGGCGCTCCTTCGGTCATCATTTGGCGCGCCTGATAATAAAGGCGAGCCGCACCGCTCTTGATCTGGCGCAAATGAGGGTCGTCGTGACTGACACCTTCCGGGAAGAGCGCAGAGAATTTCCCCTCAGCAATAGCTGAAGCCAGCGCGCTCAAGCTCTTGGCGTTGGCCGCGCGTCGCTCTTCGGCGCTACCTTTGGCATCGCTAGCGCGATAGATGGGTACAGCGCCCGCCGCCCGCATCAACCGGCCCAGGCCCGGCCACTTGAACAGTCCGTGACGAGCGCCGAAGATGACCGGGTAGGGCGACTGCGTCAGGATCAGCGCCGGGTCGATCAGCCCGTTGGGGTGCCAGGCGACGTAGATACCGCCGCCATCTTTGGGCAACTGTTCGAGACCAGCGACCTCTACGCGTCGAAAGAAGCGCCTAACGATGAAGTGGACGAACCGCGTGACTGAGTCGGACATGCAGACTCAGGCGGAGCGCGCTCAGCCCTTGGTGCAGCGGTACGTCGACTGGAAGCCGCTCGCCGGGCACGCCGCCTTGCAATTGTCGTCGCACTCGTCTTTGGATCCGGCGGTAACCGTCGGCTCCCGGTCGTTGACGGGCGCCTGAGGACAGAGACATTGGCAAGTGCACGTTTCGTCACCGCTCGAGCAACCTTGCACGGCCGCGACCGCGCCCGCCGCACACAACAGGACCAGGGCTCGTCGTACCGTTCGATATAGATTCATCATCGCCTCGCTGGATTCTCCGAAATGCACTCTAACCCAATCTCGACCGACACGGAAACACGCCAGAACCGCTGCATTGTCCCACGCGTGGACTGGATCCCATCGGCGTGAAGTGAGTGGACATGACACGTGACGCCGCGATTCGCCTGGCCCGCGCCACGGACGCACCTGGCGTGGCCGCGCTCGGTCGCACCATGATCGAGCACGACCAAGGGCTGGTAACAACCGCAGACGACCTTCTCGAGCAAAGCGTCTTCTGCGAGCGCTTCACCGGGCGCTGCGTTGACTCGACTCGGCGGGAGTACGTCGCCGTCAGCGCTGCGTCGAGCGTGATCGGGCACGCGACCATCGCCCGCTTTGGGCCATCGCTGCTGAGGCATGTTGCAACGTTGTCGGTCGCTGTCCATCCGCTCTATCAGCGTCGCGGCATCGGGCGAGCACTCATGCAATCGCTGATAGATTCAGCTCCGTGCGTCTGCGTTGGTAACCGGCTGCGCCTGGAACTGTACGTGCGCGCCGACAACCGGCGCGCTCAGGCGCTGTATGCGTCGCTCGGATTCGAGCACGAAGCCACACGGCGACAGTTTGTGCGAACGCCAGACGGACGCTTCGTCGACGACTGGATCATGACGCGATTTCTCGACGTCGATGCGCCGAACCAGTAATCGCGTCGCGGTCGCGCAGAGCAAGCGGCTCTCGGACGGAGCGGCGACTCATCGCTAGCGGTAGGCCCCCTGTTGGCGTCGACCGCGCGCGTGGAGCGCCTCGCCCAGGGTACAGAGCGATCCGACTATCGCCTTCAGCTCATCGGTGCCGCTGATCGCGTACCCGACGGAAGCCAGCACACCGTGCTCATTGATCTCGACCAGCTCACATTGGGTCACAAGCCCGCTGATCGCGGCCCGCAATCCGTCATCTAGTAGCGTGCGCAGCTGATCGACTGGCTTGCCGCGAACGATCACCGCTTTGTCGAAAACCTCGTCGCCGGTCCTCACGTCGGGGTCAAACAGCAGTCGCCATTTCGATACGGCGCTCGCGGACTTGAGGTCTACCGTCAGCGGCAAATCGCGCGCGAGTCGCAGTTCGAAGAACGTGCGCCACAAGCGTTTCTCAATGTACTGAACCCGCGCGGTGACATCGCCATATGGCTTTCGCGCGATCAGCGTGAGTTCATCTTCGCTGAACGTTGCGTCAAACGCCTGCTCGGCGGGCTCCCAGGCGGCAATCACGATTTGGTCGAAGCGTGATCGCGGAATCTGACGGCGCCGATCGATTAAGAGTTGAGCGCAGCGAACCGCGCTCTGGACGACATCCTTCATCTCACTGTACGAGCCAACAAGAGCGCTCAGACGCACGTGCTTGTCGTCGACCTGAGGCCTAAACCCAGCGTGAGCTGCCTTGATCAGCGTGCTCCCAACGTTGCCTTCGACGAGATTGACTAGCTCATCGGTATGCAGCGACTGCAGGTCGAACTCGATCTGCAAGTCCTCGTCGAACCGCTCGTCCAGTACGGTTTCCGCATTGATGTGGATGAGGCGCGCGTTCATCTGAACGTGCATGCCCAGGTTTGGCGCCAGTTTGGCCCGACAGTCGACCTTCGCGTGGTAGCCGTCAAAAGATAGCTCCGTGTCGCATTCGACATCGACGCCGTCGATGCGTCCCCACAGCACGAGCGCCTTGGCGGAGCTTTCCGCTACGGTGAGCCCCAGCGCTGATGCCAGCGACTTAACCCGGTGGCGAGTGTCATCGCGACCGTTGAAAAAATCGCTGTGACGGCCGAGCGGTCCGTTCACCAACGGAAACCTCTCGACCAGAAGTAGAGCGCCACCGCGACGACTCCGAGCAGGACGAACGCGATCAGCGATATCATCAGCCAGGCGGCGATCCGCGTGCCGCTCGAACCATTCGCTGGGGGCGGAACCGAGGCAGGGGGAGGCTCCGCTTCGTACTGCACAGCGAATCCATGCGCCGTGAGAAACTGCTGAGCTTCGTTGAAGAACGTCTGGTAGGTGGCGGGATCTAGCTCGTTAGCGCGGCGACGCGCGCGCGCCATGCCCTCAATGCATCCGAGCGTGCGCAGCGACGCCCGCTTCTTGGTCACGTCGACCCACCCCACGGTTACCGTCGCCCCCGCACCGCGCGGGTCAGCCTCCAGCACGATGTGCTGAACAGTCTGCTTGCCACCTCCGGTGGTCTCCGGGGGAGCGATCAGGTGCGGACGCCGCGCGCAGGTTCCGGCCACCGATTTGCGCGCGAAGTTCAGCGCAAACAGCGTACTGAAGTCGAAGGCCTGCTGGGCCATCATCGTACGCTGAACCATGGGCATGATGTTTGCCGTTAGGGTTTGAGGGTCTTCTTACCCGGCGCCTTCGGGAGCTTCAACAACTTGGGCGGCCCCTTAGGCCCCGGCTTTGGAAAGGTGCGCTTCTTGTACTCGTGGGCGATCGACTTTTTTGCCGCTTGGTAAACCTTGTCGATCTCGGCCCGAAACGGCTTGTTGCTCTCTAACAGCCAAGCCTCGCGAAGAAACATCACGCCATGCCGTGATTTCGGATACTCCATCACGAGCTTCTTCATGTGCGCGAGTGCCTTTTTTCGCACGGGCAATGGTCCGACTCGCAAGAACACAGACAGGCGGCGCGCTGCTTCGCGCGCCACCGCGTCGTACTGGGTAAAATGCTTGGACCATGGGTTCGCGCTGCCCTCTTTGGCGTCCTTGTGTCCGTGGTTGGCGTGAGCGTCCCCACGCATGCCGCTCGGCGTCGGCGCCGCATGGTCATCGTGGTCCGAATGTGCGGATGCCGATCCGACCGGAGCCGGAGCGACCGGCTTGACCCGCTTGAAACCGGGAATTCGTGACGGGGGCGGCACCGACGAGGAGGGAGCAGGCTGCGCCGACCCGGACGCGCTCGGCGCAGCGCCCACGGGCACCGTCTTGTCGAGCATGTAGCGCACGGTGTACTGCTCAAGCACTTCACGAACGTAGTGCGCGCTCATCGCGAGCTTGAACGCCGCGTCCATGATCGCATCGTCGCTACCGCCGCTCGTCTCCACTTCGCGCAGCGCCTTGCGATCCACCGGCACTTCGGCGCAGCGCTTCCGCTGCTCTTCCGACAGCGGCAGCGGGCACGGGTCGACGGCGCGATACGACTTCCAGTACTTCTTGAAGTCGTCTTTACGCTGCGCGAGGATCTTGCCGTCGGAGTACCGGTCCTCAGTGGCCGATGCAGCCGGCTTTGGCTGGTTGGATTTCTTCTCGCAGGCAGCCGTCACGCCCAGAGGCGCGATGAGTAAGGCTAGTCCCACACAGCGGGCGAGGAGCGTGGAACAACCCCGAGACGGGTCCGACGACGAGCGATGCATGCCGCGCACTATAGCCCCGACGGGCTGCCTGCAACACTCGAGCGCCGCTACTTAGCAGCACTGCTCAGGGCGGGTACTTTCGCAGCTCTTTTCGAGCGGGACGCGCCACCGATGCTCAATACACCGGCTTTCGCAGCTTTGAATCTTCACCGCACACTCGCTGAAATCGTACGAGTCACATTCTGGCGCCGGCTGGTCCTCAGGCCCGACACAGCATTTGGCGGGGGAGCACGACCGACAACGACAGAGTTTGCTGCTGGCGATGCTGTGTCCTGGCTTGGGCGGGGGCGTGAAGTAGCCACTCTGCTGCGACAGCGGGCTCTTATCGGCTTGCTTGGCTGATCCGCTGCAGGCCACGCCGAGCAGCAGCCCGGCAGCCGAAACTAGGCCCACGAATCGCATAGGTGTCTGACCCCGGCGAGAATCGATCCTTGGGCCCAAGGCTACGCTCCGAACAGCTGACGCTCCAGGAGGTCGCCGAGACCCTTGGGATTGTCGATGTGAACCCAGTGCCCACTGTCTGCGAGAAGATGGGTGTGGACTTGGCTCTCGGCAGGTATCGCCCGCGCCCGCTGCCGAACCTCTGGACTGAACCGATCGCTGTCCTGCGCCACAACCAAGTGGATCTGGAGAGTCTGGCGGGGCTCTTCGAGCACCGGCCAAAGGTCGCGCCGAAAATAGTCGTCCATCAGCTGTCGAATGCCCTGAGTATTGAGCGTCAACTCATAGCCATCGTCCGTGAGTTTCAAGTTTGTAGTCATCCAACGGCAGATGCCATCCGACAAACCCGCACTTTTCAATGGGGCAATAATCGCGTCCCGGCGCGCCACCGGGAGTTCAAGAGATTCGGTCGCCCGCAGCACCCGATAGATCTCGTGATCGCCAGCAAGCGCGTCGAGTTGCGCACCGGGAAGTGAATCCAGCAGCCACACCTGGCGCACCGATGATGCGACCGGACCGCCATCGCCGGCGGCATAGGCTAGACCGACCTTGCCACCCATCGAATGACCGATCACGGCGTTGACTCCGCCCACAGCGTCGATCAGTCGAGCAACGTCTTCGGCACACGCAGCCAGCGTGTTCGGTGGTGGAGCTGGATGTGAATCACCATGATGGCGCAAGTCCGCAAGCACTATCCGCCAACGCGGAAAGCGACGCACCATACCGCGCGCGAACCCGCGCCAGTTCTGTTGCGAGCCCAGTGCGCCGTGCAGGACTAATGCGGTGTGTTCCGCTTCGTCTGCACCAAGAATCGAGTGCGCGAGGTTGAACGGCATCCAACGAAACCTATCACCAACGCTGCCGTTCCGTGATAGGCGCCCTATATCTTTGCGATGCGCTCACTCCTCGCCGCCGTGACCGTCGCCTCCATCGCGCTCGGAACGTCGCCGCTCGGCGCCGATCAGCCGGATTCCGGAAAGGATTCCGGAAAGGATTCCGGAAAGGATTCCGGAAAGGGACTGCGACTCGATATTCAGCGCATCGTGTCGTCGCAGGAAGGCAACGGGTGGTTCTTGGATCGCGCGGAGCTTCGCGAAATCTACCCAGTCGCGCTCGAATCCACGTGCCGAACGACTCCCGAAGCAAGACGTCGAGCCTTGCGGCAGGTCGAGCAGCGTGAAGCTGCGGCTGGCGATCCGGAACTGCTGTTTGAACGCAGCGGCGAAGTGGACGACGACGTCAGCGAAGCGCTCGATGCTCGACGCCAACGTCTCGTGCTCTCTAAGGCGATCGCCGGCGCCGAGTCGGACTGCCCGTTTTGGGTCCAACCGGAACCCGGATTCAAAGGCCGTCAAACCGACTGGCACAAATGGACCCTTAGCGTTGAGTCGGGTGGCATGGCTCAGCTGCGATTCACCGAGGGCACTGTGACGTACGGCGGCGGTGGACTGCTCCGCATCCTCGTCGGCCACGGTCTCACCGAGAATCTCACGGTCCTGTTCGGGGGCGAGTTCGGAGGTGGAGCCATGATCAAACCGAAGACGTCCCCGTCGGAGTTTGTGCTCAACTTTTTCCCGGCCGTCCCGGTCGTGCTCCGGTTTCGAAACGTCGCGTGGCACTACGAAGTGGAGGCAGCCCCGGTATCGCTTTTTCAAGCCGATAATAACCGACTGAGCTACGGCGTTCGCCTGGGCGGGGGCATCGGCGTGTCGGCTCTGCGCACCCGCGGCATTCTGCCCTGGGCGGGCGCAGTGATCGCCGTGGAGCACTACTTCGCCGGGGGCGGTCGGTCCGCTGCGCAGTTCGTACGGGGCGGACTCAGGTTCGGCTTCATGCTCGACGCCTTTTAGCCGACAGACCTACATTCCTGCGTTGTCGATGCACCGGTTGTAGCCTGGAAGTCGGACCCGCGTACCTCAGCGACGGTCGAGCGCTGCGGGCGCCTGGCACCGGGCTGACTCAAGCTGCGTCGCTAGCTCGAGCTCCTTCGTGCTCGAGGAGCCAGCGCTTTCGATCGAGACCCCCGGCGTATCCAGTGAGGCGGCCGTCTGCCCCCACCACGCGATGACACGGGACGACAAGCCCGACGGGATTCTGGCCATTGGCCGCACCGACGGCTCGACTCGCCGTGGGTTTTCCCAACGATCTCGCCAGCTCTCCGTAGCTAGCGGTCGTCCCCGCTTGGATTCCGCGCAGGGCCGCCCACACGCGTCGCTGAAACGGGGTGCCGACCGCTGCGCTTGGCACCGACGACAGCGCCGCGATGTCCCCCGCGAAGTAGGCGTCCAACCGCGGACGGTGAGACCAGGTCGCAGGCCTCAGAGCGCGCCCGAAATAGCGCCGCGCCAGGTAGCGTTGTGCTCGAGGCCAGCGATCTGCAAATTCGAGCGCGACCAAGCCGGCGGGCTCCCACACGGCGACGAGCTCGCCGAGCGGTGTTTCGATACGGTCGATGTTCAGGTTCATTTTCTACTCCGATTGTTGCTCCAGCGTCGACCAGAGAGCGAAGACGGCGTGCCCGCGGTACGGCCGCCAGGCTTCGGCGTGGCTCTCAAGCTCACGCGTGGAGAGCTGTGCGCCCGTGAGCGCACGCCTCAGCACCAAGTCTTGCGCAGGAAACGCATCCGGATCGCCCAGGCCCCGCAGGCAGATGTACTCGGCCGTCCACGGGCCGACGCCCGGAATCGCACGCAGGGCGTTCCGGGTGGCCGCAGGGTCCGCCGTGGGACTAAGGTCGAGGTCGCCAGCGGCGATGCGTCGCGCGATGCTGACGACGGCCTGCCAGCGTGAAGCGACCATGCCCACGCCCGGCGTCGTTTCGGACGCGAGGCGCTCCACAGACGGAAACGAACGCCATCGCTGACCCGCCTCGTCCTCAAACTCGGTCCCGTATCGTCTGACCACCTTCCCGACCAGCGTCGTCGCGGCGCGCACGCTGATCTGCTGTCCGAGTAAGGCCCGCACCGCCACCTCAAACCCGCTGTATGCGCCCGGAATCCGCATCAAACCGCCGGCCACACGACTCGCGATCAGCGGATCCTCAGCTAGCAACTCGCGCGCTGACGGCGCGGTCGCGAGATCGAACACTCGGCGCGTCGCCAGGACGATCGCTCGCAGCCATGGCGACAGCTGGTTCGGAACCGTCAACCTGAGCGCGCTGCGTTCGGGCACCGGGCTGACCGCGATCACACCGCTCACGCGCTCGCTACTCGAAGCGTCGAAGCTGAGCGCGCGTCGGTAAACCAGGCCATCAACCTGCTCAAGCCCAGGCACCTGCCGCAGCGCAAAAAACTCGAGCAGCCGCTCCCACTGCAGCGGTGGGCGATACGACAGCCGCAGCATGCACTTGGACTCACGGCGCATTCGCCGCTTGCGGAACGCGCCCGGTGCGCAACCGTACGCCGCTTTGAATGCGTGCTGAAACCGACTCGCCGAAGCGAATCCCGCTGCGTAGCCAGCCTCCAGTACCGTCAGGCTCGTCTCGTCCAGGAGCTGCCGAGCTACATGCAATCGGCGGGTTTGAGCCAGTCGGATCGGCGTCACGCCGACATGGTCCAACATGAGCCTTCGCAGATGCCGGTCACCGACGCCCAATCGCGCGGCGAGGTCCGACACGGAGCCTTCATCGAGCGCGCCAGCCTCGATCAACCGCAGCGCGCGGTTGACGGTGGTCGCCGCACCGTTCCAAGCCGAACTACCGGGCGCGCTTTCCGGACGACAGCGGCGACAAGGACGGAACCCCGCCGCCTCTGCCGCGGCGGCCGACGGATAAAACTCGACGTTCTTGGCCAGCGGAAGGCGCGCCCGGCAGACCGGGCGGCAGTACACCCCGGTCGTTTTGACACCCGTGAAGATCCGGCCGTCAAACCGCTCGTCGCGGGCGCGAATCGCCCGGTAGCACTCCGCATCGCTCAGCACACCCTAAGTATGCCGGTCCAACCGCCCTCCAGCTTGCCGTTTTCGGACGCGCACCTGTGTAAGTCAGGCCGGTCCTCGACGTTACGTCAGCAGTACAACCGGCTACACTCAAGCTATGAGCGCATCACGACTCCGCCTTCGATACCTGACTGCGATCGGCTTAGAAAGCGCGTTCGCAGCAGCTGCCTTGGCGGGCTGCCAAGGCGCCGCACCCGCTCAGTCCGCCACTGGACGCCCCGTCGAGATCGCAATCGCGACGCCGCCTGACGAAGACGATTCGAGCAAACCGAAAGATGACGGCGAGCAAGCGCTCCCGGCGCGCACCGACCATCCGAAATGGCAGCCTGCTAACAACGGTCGACAACGCGGGTGCACTCCGGAGCGGGAGGTCCCGCTAAACTACGCCAACAGCAAGTTCCTCGCCTGCCCGGCTCAGCTCTATCCAGATTCGCGCAAAGATGTGCCGCTGGGCGCCCGCCGACCAAGACCGCCGAACTTGGGACAGCCGAGCCGCGCGCCGTTCAGTGAAGCGCTGACCAACGAGGCCCGCTCGAATGGGTTCTTCGACGCCTGCTGCTACGAGCAGCGCCGCCGCTATCCGGTCATGAAGGGCCGACCGCTGATCGTGGACGGCGTAGCCCAACTCTCCGAAACCGCCGGCGCCGACGACGCAACCGAGCTAGCGCGGTACTGGATCCGCGCCGCGCGGGAAGAGCATGCGTCGATCGCCGCGTTCGCCCGACTGAACCTCCAGCTGATCGCCCTGGGCGCGCCGACGTCACTGCTGAGCGCCGTTAGCGAAGCCGCGCGGGACGAAACGCGCCACGCGTCGGACTGCTTCGCCCAAGCCGCTCGATGGCTGGATGGGCAGCCGCTGCCATCGCCGCTGCCCGCATCGCTGGCACCCATCAACGCCGACCTCGACGCCCTGGTTCGGGAAAACCTAGTAGACGGTTTCCTTAATGAAACTATCGCCGCGCGCGTCGCGCGAGCCGCTGCGCAACGCTGTGGTGACGCGCAGACACGCCGTATCTTGGAGGGCATCGCGCGCGACGAGGAACGACACGCCGAAGTCGCCTGGCGCATCATCGCGTGGGCGGTCAGCATCCAACCGAGCACCGTCGACGTGCTGCACCTAGCGGCTAACGGCCTGCTCGGCGCGCATCGAAACACCCGGTGTGACGACTATTGGCTTAGCGACGTGGAAATGCGTTCGCTGGTCGCCGAGACGATCACGGAAATCGTGCTGCCGTGTGTCGCCGCTCTCAAATCCCACGTCAGCAGCGCGCTTCTCAATGACTCGAAAGTGAGCAACACATGAGTTCTCAGCGTTTGCGATTGCGCTTTCTTCGCCTATTGGTTCGGGAGGGCCTCATCGGCGGAGCCGCCGCCAGCGCCATCGCTTGCGGCGGATCAGCGCCAAGCGCCACCA
>JAUIKB010000981.1 GCA_030430975.1 Polyangia bacterium | reverse complement strand
TTCGCGAGTCGGCGAAACGCACGAAGCGATACACCACAGACGACTGGTCCGAAATCAAAGCTGAGGCCAACGCGATCTACGAAAGCTTTGCCGAAGCGGTAGCCAGCGAGCGTTCGCCCGCGGACGCCGCCGTTCGCGAGCTGGTCGAGCGCCACCGGCAGCACATCGATCGGTGGTTTTATCCGTGCAGCAAACAAATGCACTTTCATGTGTCGCGTATGTACGCATCCGATCCACGGTTTGTGGCGAATCTCGACAAATACGGCCCCGGGGTTGCCGCGTTTGTGGCTGACGCCATCGAGCGGCAGCTGAGCGCGGACTAGCGTGGAATGGGTCGCAGCGGGTTCGGCTGGGCTGGTGGCGGCATCCCAGGGCTCTGCGATCGCTTGAGCTCCCGCTCCATGCGCTTGCGCTCTTCTTCACGCTCCGCTTCTCGGCGCATTGCGGCGGGGGCGCGGATCACACCGAACGCGATCGAGCCCCCGAAATACGTGGCTCGCGACGTCTGAAACGAACCGCCGGGCAGCTCGACTTCGCCGACGTGCAGCTGACCGTGTCCGCATAGAACGATCGCGGTGAAGGGCTCGAGGCACATGTCGCCCCGCAGCTGATCGACGGGCGTTTCGGGGCCGGTTGACGTGAAGATCCGCTCGAGCGTGAAGTTCACCCGCGCGCCGTCGACCTGTACCGTGGCGAACCCGCCGGCGGTCGGTGCAAAGCCCAGTTCGCGACGAGCGTGATCACCGGTATTGTAGCGTCCGGCCAGGACCAAGCTGCCGACACCGCCGAACTCGAACCACGTCGTGTCGTGATTGAGCTGGTAGCCGAGCTGCAATTCCGGAATGCGCAGCGATGACCGGTAGAGCTTGTCGTTGCCCTGAAACTCGACCGCGTAGCCGAGGCGCGCGAACGGACCGTGCCGCTCCCCGACCTCACCCCAGGCGCCGCCTGCCGCTGCGAGTCGAAGCGATCCCTCGAGGCCACCGGTGCCGCCACCGATCGTGCCCTCCATGTGCAGGCGCGCGGTCCAGGCGCCCCGGGTGTAGAGCTGGTCCTGGCGTAGCGCGAAGCGATAGCCCATGGTGCGGTCGTCGGCATCACTGCCCGTGACCTGAGTGCGTCCGGCCTGAAAGCTCAGACCGTTGACGAACAGAGCGTGATACGTGAGCGTCGGCGGGGGCAGGGCTCGGCGAGGCTGTGGTGGCGGGAGCTTCTTGACCGGCGGGGGAGGGGGCTCGTCTTCATCGCCAGCGATCACAAGCTGCGCAGAGGCGGGGGATGCGAACCAGAACAGCGCGGCTGCGATGGTCGACGCAAAAAGGCGGTACTCAGACACGCGCCAACGCTAGCAGGCTTCGCCGACGGTGGCTGGTCACAGGCTTTCTCAGTCGCCGGGATGCTGCGTTCCGCTATGGTACAAGGATGCTGAAAATCGGAGCTCCGGCGCTGCTGATGATCCTGGCCGCTGGGTGTTCGTCGGCTGCTAGTGCGCCGGTTGCGTCGGGTTCGGAGTCCTCGCCGACGGCCCTTCGGTCAATCGCTGCCGTACCCGCGTTGCGGCCGGCGATCCGGCACCAGCGCGTCGACGCCATCCACCGAGCCACAGATGACGGTGCGCCGTTGGCGCTCGACCGGGTGACGGCAAGCCGCCGCGTCGCGGTGATGCCCACAGCCACCGGCGTGCGGCTCGCGCTAGGACGGAGTCGACTCCGTCTGACCCTCGCCGCCGTGGCGGGTCATCCGGTGGGCGCGGCGAACCAGCAAACGACGCCGGCAAGAGCCTATCGCGTTGGCCACGTGGCGGACGGTCGCGTGGTCGCCGACGAGACATGGCGACTGGGAACGCTCGGCCTTTGGCAAACCGTGCGGATCGACGAGCGCCCGCCAGCGGCCGGCCGGGACCTCGAACTGCGGTTTGCTCTCGGCGGGGGGCGGCTGGTGGTCGAGGCCGGGACCGTTCGCCTGGTCGGGGATCACGGCGACGTCTGGCGCTACGCAGAACTTCACGCTTGGGACGCGCGGGACCGGTCCCTGCCGATGCGAATCGAGCCCACCCGCGACGGATTTTCGGTTCATATCGATGTGCGCGGCGCTGAGTTTCCGCTCACGTTCGATCCGACGATCGCCAACGAGATCCAGAAGCTGGTGCCGGCGGACATCGATGCGAATGATAAGTACGGCACGTCGTTGGCGGCGGACGGTTCGACCCTCGCGATCGGCGCGCCCGGGCACAACGGCGTGCAAGGCGCTGTATACGTTTATCGTCAGACGGGCGGCATGTGGGAACAGCAGCAAAAGCTGGTGCCGATGGACAATCCGACCGGAGCGGAGTTCGGCAGTGCCGTGGCGGTTGCGGGTGACACGCTCGTGGTCGGCGCCAAGGCTGAGCGCGGCGCGACCTATGGCGAAGGCGCTGTGTATGTGTTTCGCGACATGGCGGGCACGTGGACCGAGACACAGAAGCTCAAAGCGGACACTCCGCTGCAAGCGGAGGCGCTCGGCGCAGCGGTTACCCTCGACGGCACGCGCCTGCTGGCCGGCGCGCCGCACGAATACCTGGGCAGTGCTAGCAACCGCGGCGCCGCTTACATGTTCGAAGATTCAGGTGGGACGTACGCTCAAACCGCTCGCTTGGAACCCAGCATCGGGGCGGACTCTCAGTTCGGCGGCGCCGTCACGCTCAGCGGTGACGTGGCTCTGCTGGCGGATCTTCGCTGGACACCTCGTGACATGCGCGCTTACGAGTTTGCCAACGCGACGTGGGGCCCGGTCCAGAGCTTCTCCCACACCGGCAACGTTGCCAGCGACTTCAGCCTACCGGTGCTGATCGGCGACACGGCGGTCGTCGGATCGCCCGGACGAGACGGGTCGGGGAAGGTC
>JAUIKB010000980.1 GCA_030430975.1 Polyangia bacterium | reverse complement strand
GCTCGGCCGGCTGTGGCTGCGTCGGTCGACGATTTCCAAACCACCGTACACGGCCGCCGCGTGAAGTGTCGTGGCGACCTGGCACGTGCCTCCGCCGACGCCTGGTCGGAGTTCATCACCGACGATCACGGGCGCCCACGTGAACCCCCGGTCTAACGAGCGGCGACCCACCACGTCGTTGAAGCTGATCGTCTCCCCCGAACCGATCACCGTCCCGTTTAGGTACTCGGCTGCCTTGCGTACGTTCTTGCCGCGACCACCCCGATACCCCTTCACGCGAGTCTCATAGCTGCCGAGGACTTTCGACACGTCGACGGCCGCCAGGCTCTGACTCGTCACCTTGGCGGCGACCTCGCGAAAGGCGACGCGGATGACGTTCTGCTCCAGGTTGCCTGATTCGACGAGCTGCTTGACCGTCCCAGCGGCGTCGATCTCGCGTCCGGGTCGGTCATCGATCCGGCGATGGTTCTCCAAATCCAAGCGCGCGTTCACCGGCGCTCGGAACACCGCGTGCTGCTCGAGCGCGAGCTGGGCCTTCGCTTCGTCGATCGTAAAGCTCAACGGCAGATCGACGGGAAAGCGTCGCGCTCGAATGGCGCGGTACAGGCGCTTACGAACGCCGCCCTGTTCGGCATGGGCGACGACAGTCTCCATCGTCTGCTTGACGTCGAGCTCGATGCCGAGCTCGCCTTGGGACGTTCGCACGTAACCATCCGGCAGCTGCAGCGTGACCTCCGTGGCGAGCAGGCGCTTGCGCCGGGATTCGAGCCAAGCCCCCAGCTGGCGCCCCTCGGGTTGAACGTGTCCGCCGACGGCGACGCCCGGCAGCGCTTTGCCGGTCGGCAGCAGCGTGTAGTACCCGAAGGTCGCACCACCTGACGCAGCTGCGGCGACCGCTCCAACGACAACAAAGGCTGTTATCCGCACGCCCCGATCGTATCGGGCGTCGTGACCGTGCGCCAACTTCGCGCCGTTATTGAACCCGCGGTCTAACCGCCGCCAACAAAGTGCACGATTTCAAGCACATCACCGTCTGCGAGACGTTCCGTTCCGTGCGCCGCCCGCGGAACGATGGCCGCGTTGCGTTCCCCGGCCACCGGCCCGTCGTCGAGTTCGAGCAACTCGACCAGCGCTTTCACGGTCGTTCCATCAGGAACCGACTGCGACTCACCGTTCACCGTCAACAGCATGACGCCCATGCTGAAACGGCCGGGCCGAACGGTCAACCCAACGAGCGCGTGGTAGCCTGACTGAACGCGCCGCTGAAGTTCCCCGACGCCTTGCTTCGTGGATCGACGGGCGGCAAGACCCTGGGCACGGCGCGGTACTCGGTGAAGCTGCCGCCAAGCAGTAGCGTCTATCCCTGCTCCATCTGTTCGCGCGCCAGGTCGCGGTAGATCGCCGCACCCTCAGCCCCCTGAAGCGCCCCGGCGTCGTCGAGCTCGCGCACGACCTTTGCCGAATTCCCGCGAACGAGGCTGCGCGGCGGGATCTGCGCACGAGGTGGAACCACGGCGCCCGCAGCAACGATCGACTGAGCACCGATCACCGCGTTGTCTAAGATGATCGCGCCCATGCCGATGAGAGCACCGTCGCCAACCGTGGCCCCGTGGATGATCGCGCCATGCCCCACGGTCACGTTGGCCCCGATCACCGTCTTCGAAATGCCACCGGTCAGGTGCACGCACGCCAAGTCCTGGATGTTGGTTCCCTTGCCGATTTGAATCGACCCCACATCGGCCCGCAGCACAGCGCCATACCAGACGCTCACTTCGTCCGCCAACGTCACATCCCCAACAAGCGTGGCATTTTCTGCGATGAATACATGCGTGCCCCACTTCGGCTCGCTCCCCTGCCAAGCTCGAATGATCGCCATGTGTCAGACCACCGGCAACGCGCGTTGGGGTTTGGTAGGCGCGAGCGGCGCCCTTACGCTCGCATCGGTGAGTTCGCCCTCCAAGGAATGCTTGAACGCGCTGACGATGCGGACCTGTGCGAATTGTCCGGCGAGGGACTTCGAAGCGCCGAAGTGCACAATCTCGTTGCGTTCGGTGCGCCCGGTTTGGCCACCCGTCTTGCCCTCGCCTTCGACCAACACGGTCTGTTCCGTGCCGACCAGCCCGCTCAGGTGCTGTTGACGCAGGTGTTCGGACAGCTCGAATAGTCGGGCAAGGCGATCGGCCTTCTCCGTTTCGGACACGTCGTCACCGAGCTTCAGCGCCGGCGTATACGGCCTGGGGCTGTATTTGAAGCCGAACAGGCTGACGAACCGCACGCGTTCGACGAGCGCGAGCGTAGCGGCGAAGTCTTCTTCGGTCTCGCCCGGAAACCCCACGATGATGTCTGTCGACAGCGTCAGGCCAGGCACCGCCGCGCGCAGGTTGTCCGTGCGCTCCAGGTACTCGGCGACGGTGTATCGTCTCGCCATGCGTTTGAGCAGGCGGTCGCTCCCCGATTGCACCGGCATGTGCACGTGACGTGAAAGCACGGGCAGATCGCGATGGGCGGCGATCAGCGACGGCGTCAGATGGCGCGGATGAGGGCTCGTATAGCGGAGTCGCCCAAGGCTCGGACAGGCGTCGGCGACGGCGCGCAGCAGCGCCGGGAATTCCGATTCGTCCGGATGTAGACCGGCTCCGCGACGACCGCGAAACCGATCGAGTCCCCACTCCGGCGCGGTCGGCAGCTGCGCTGTCGGGTCGAGATAGCTGTCGACCGTCTGACCCAGCAACGTGATCTCGCGCGTTCCGTGTTCCACTAAGCGCTTGATTTCGCTGATAATTTCAACAGACGGCCGGTATCGTTCCGGCCCGCGCGTGTGCGGCACGATGCAAAACGTGCAGCGCTCGTCACACCCCTTCATCACGGTGACGAACGCGCTC
>JAUIKB010000979.1 GCA_030430975.1 Polyangia bacterium | reverse complement strand
CCTTGTCTCCGGCGACGCGCGTCATGATCGACTGCTGTACGCTGAGCGACAGCGCCTGCAGCTTGGCGACACGTTTTTCGAGCGGGCTTCGGCTCGACAGCGCTCGCCAGCGTGCTTGAGCAAGACGACGCACGAATGCCTGCGGGTTCTTGATGATACCACCGAGCGTATCCTTCATCGCCATCAGCGCCTGGATCTGACTGGTGCCTTCGTAGATCGGCATCACGACCGCATCGCGCAACAGTTTTTCTGCGCCATATTCCTTGATATAGCCATTGCCACCGTGGATCTGCACACAGCGCCGCGCCAGCTCGACCGCCTTCTCCGCACCCAGGTACTTGAGAAGCGGCGTCACCCGGCGTGCCTGATGTTGGTGCTCTTTGATTTGGGCCTCCATCCGCTTGCGCTCTAGGCTGCCTTCTTCCGTCAGCGCCGGTAAGAGCAGCGACAGACGAGCGGCGAGTTCCTCGTGATACCCACCGTGCATGGTAAGCGCGCGCAGGCCCTGAATGTCGGTCTTCATCTCGTCTAAATAGTCGGCGATCATCTCGTGGCGATCGATCGTCTTGCCCATGCTCTGGCGTTCCTCGGCATACGCCTTCGCCTTTCGGTACGCCGCCTCGCAGAGCCCGAGACACTCGAATCCGACGCCGACGCGAGCGTTGTTCATCAGCACCAACATGTGACGGAAACCTTCGCCTCGTTCACCGATCAGCTGCGCGGGAGCGCGATCGAAGTTGAGCGTCGCGGTCGCCGAACCGTGGTGTCCCATCTTCTCTTCGAGCCGGTCGATCGTCACGACGCGGGTGCGATTGCCGTCCTCGTCGTCATGGTACGTCGGGACCAGGAACATGCTCAGGCCATCGAGCCCGGACATCGGATCGGTGGGGTCCTTCACGTCTTCGGTGCGAGCGATCACGAAGTGGTACTTGCCGTGGCCCGACGTGATGAAGATCTTCTGACCTGTCACGAACCAGTTGCCATCTTCGTCCTGTTCGCCCCGCGCCTTGAGCTGCGCCATGTCACTGCCGGCGTCTGGCTCGGTAATGTCCATGCAGCCCCACGCCTCGCCGCGCAGGATCTCGCCGATCTCCTTTTCGAACCGAACCCGCTTGATCTCACCAGCCTCGGCGTCGATCTCAAGCGTGCCCTCACTTGCCGAGAACATCAGCATCGCCATCGCGATGCCGCCGTGGAATCCGTGGTGCGCCATCGTGGACACGTCCGCGCGTGCCATCATCTCCGAGTTGATAAAGTACACCAGCATCGGCACGCTCTGACCGCCTAGCTCACGCGGCACGCACATACCGTGAATCTCGAGCTCCTTGATCTGCTCCATGATCGCCACCTGCTCCGGCGGCATCACGGCCTCTCCGTCCACGAGCTTCACGCCGTGCTCATCGATCTTCAGCGCGTGAGGCTCGATCTTCTCAGCCACGAACTCGCCGAACATGCCGACGATTTCCCGATAGTACTCTACGGCTTCTTCCGCGCTCTTGAACCCCTCTGGTGACCGGTACTCGTACTCTACGGCGCTTACCAGCGCCTCCCAGTCGATGCCCTTGTTGAAATAGTACGCCAGGTCTTCATTATCCTTGAAGTAATTTGCCATTATTTCACACCTTCTGTTGGGTTCTGGGGATGAGGACTAGGTGAGCTAACCAAGAGACTGGCTTTACCCATCCGTAGGAGTTCGTTGATCAGCCGCTCGAACGGCTCGCCCAGTCGAGACTTGGACGGCATCAGGTCGTGAAAGCTCTCGCTGAACGCCACCCCGGTGATGAGCAGGTTCACCATCTGAAACAAGTACGCCTCCGGGTCGACGTCGCCGTGGACGGTCCCCGGCTGGCCTTTGCGAATGTAGGCGGCCAGATTGGCCACGATCGGCCGCACGTAGCTCGCCAGTCGCGCGTGCATGTCCGCCGGGCGGTCCAGCGCTTCGCGGATCAACAACCGTGCGCTATCGGGATTGCCACGAAAGTAGGCGACGATTTCTTTCGTGATGGCGTCGAACTGCCCCTCACCGACCGTCGCGGCGACCAGCAGCGCCGGCAGGATCTCGTTCCAGCCGCCGAACACCTCGTCCAGAACCGCCTGCCTCAGATCTTCCTTCGAAGAAAAGTGATAGAGCAACGACGGTTTGCGGATGCCCACTGCCTCGGCGATCGACTGAATCGACGTGCCGTCGTAGCCGCGCTCCGCAAACATCCGCGTAGCCGCACGCAGGATCTCTTCCCGCACGCCGCCAGGACTGGGGCGTTTTTCAGCGGCAACATCGCGGCGAACTACCATGCGAACGGGCTTTGCCTACCATTCGGTAGACAGTGACGCAAGGCGTTATCTCGCCTGGCTGCACATTTCCATGCGTTTGGTTTGGCCGAGCGCGAGCCGTACACTGCGCCAGCGGTGAGCCCGTGATCACCTCGCTCGGCGAGGGGTGTTCGCCGCGTCCAGGAGGCACCATGGCAGCACTGCGCGATACATCGGCAACCACCCTCACGATGCTCGGGGCGTTAGCCGGGCTGACCTGCGCGGTCGCCTGCTCGGCCGGCGGCGGCGATGGCAGCAGCCTCCCGGGCAGCGGCGGCACGAACGCCGGCGGCACGAATGCCGGCGGCACGAACGCCGGCGGCACTGGAAACGTGATCGGTGTGGGCGGCAACGCGGGGGCCGGTAACACCGGCAACACCGGGTTCGGGGGTGTAGGTGGTGGCAGCGGCGGCGAGGGCGGCGTCTGCGAAACGCTGAGCGCCACCGCCGACGCTGCCGTGGACGTTATTTTCGTCGTCGATAATTCGTGCTCGATGGAGGACGAAATCAACAAGATCGAAGCTGAGATCAACAACAGCTTCACGTCCATCCTCGCCGCCAGCAACCTGGCCTGGAACTTGACGTTCGT
>JAUIKB010000978.1 GCA_030430975.1 Polyangia bacterium | reverse complement strand
GCTGGGCGAAGGAGTACTCAACCGTTCCGGTGCTCGTGAAGCTCACTCCCAATGTCGGCGACATTCTTCCCCACGGAAAAGCAGCTCAAAAGGGCGGCGGCGATGGCGTGTCGCTGATCAATACGATCAAGAGCATCATCGGGGTCGACATCGACAACTTCGTTCCGCAGCCTCGGGTCGGATCACTGTCCACAAACGGCGGCTACTGCGGCGCGGCGGTCAAGCCGATCGCGTTGCACATGGTTGCTCAACTCAGTCGCGACCCGGACTTCAACATCCCGATCAGCGGTATCGGCGGCGTTGCAAACTGGCGCGACGCGGTCGAGTTCATTTTGCTCGGATCCAGCAGCGTCCAGGTCTGCACCGAGGTCATGCTGCGTGGTTACGGCGTCGTTGAGGACATGATCGACGGCCTGAACGAATACATGGACAGCCACGACTTCAAGACCATCGATCAAATGGTAGGCAAGGCCGTCCCCGGTTACTCCGAGTGGGGCGACCTGGACATGAACTACGAAACCGTCGCCAAGATCGACGCCGACAAGTGCATCGGCTGTCAGCTATGCGCCGTAGCCTGCCACGACGGTGCGCACCAGTGCGTTCACCCGCAGGAGAACACCCGCGTCCCGCTGATCGACGAATCCGAGTGCGTCGGCTGCAACCTGTGCCAAATCGTGTGCCCGGTGCCCGATTGCATTACCATGGTGGAAGTCGACAACGGCTACTCCCCGGCGACCTGGAACGAGCACGTGGCCGGCACCGGCAAACTCCGTCCCAAGAAAGGCGCTCACTAGGCCCTCTGCGCGGCTGCGGCTCGCCCGCCCCAAGCCCTCAACCCTCAAAGCCCAGCGGGGGGGCCGGTCGAGCCTCCGCCGCTTGGGATGACTCTGTTCGCGCCCTTCACTGTTTTTCTCGGGGGCTGGCCCCCGCCCCAAGATTCTGAACCGCCGCGCAGCGGCAGCGACCCGACGTCGCGTAGCGACAGAAAGGGGAGCCAGGAGCGCCCCACCCCGCCTGGGGGCGCTCACTAGGCCTCTGCGCTGGCTTTGGCGCGCCATTGACGCAATTTCTGGGACGGGTTCATTTCTGAACCCACCTTGCGCGGACCGCAACCGCGTCGCAACGAGCGCGACCCATGACGAACACCCTAGCCACCCTTCAACGACTCCTCGACGGGCCGTGGCGCCACGCCGCGGCGAGCCGAGCGGCGTGTCGGGACAACGCGTGGGAAGCGTTTCAGTGCGAACAAATGCCGACGCCCGGCTGGCACCGTCCGCTGCTCCGGCGCTCCTACGAACAGTGTCTAGAGCGTGCGGTCAGTCTTGTGTCGGGACCGGTCGATGTGGTCCTCGACATCATTCCGATCTGGGTCGCCGACACGCACGAGACCGAAGGTTCCGCGGACGACTACTGGTTTCGTGGCCACGCCGTCCGGGTCGGACCGTTTGGGAAGGGCGAATCCGGACCCATGTTGGACGATGCCGATCCCGCGGTCGACGTTCGCTACCGATGTGAAGCAGTGCAGTGGACGGTCGGCAACATCGTGCATTCGCGCAGCTACGCGCCGAGCATCGAGCTTGAGCTGCGACACGCGGTGTACGGCGTGCTGCCGGGCGACGTCCTGGAACTAAACGCCGTCGAGACCGTCAACGGTGACCCGCTGCCGCGTCCGACGATCGGCGTGCCGCCGTTCTGCTCCTGGGTCGAACCGAGAGTGACGGGTTTGGCGCGGGCGGTCGTCGACGAGCTACGCGCGCTGTCGATCACGACGGACGATGAGGGAAACCTCGTCGACCGAACCCGCCCGTAGGGTCGCGCTCATTCCTGACCAAGAGGAGCGTAAGCTGGCGTGTCAGTAGTCGCGGTGCGCATCGCGGTATCACGCGCCGTGATATGCTCAGCCAAATGAGGTGAGGCGACCACGCTCAGGTGTGGCCGGTGCATTTCAAGCTTTGGAACCGATCAATGAACGAATTTCGGCCAGTCATCGTTCGCCTGATCGCAGTCGTGGCGCTTTGCGTCGTTCCAACCCTGTTCGCGACCGAGGCATGTGAGCGTGACTCTCGGCCCGCAGTAACAGCAGTCAACCTAAAGGGTGTTCGGGTACGGGATTCTCCAGCAGAAGACGGTCGCTACCGCAGCGCGGTGGAGCTGACCGTCGGCGAGGTAACGTCTGCCTGGCGGGAAGGTCCGACCAAGCGTTTCTGCACCCGGTATCGACCGTTCGGCGGGAGCGGCCACTTCAAGATTCGGGTGATCGAGCAGGATGGTCCGGCCTTGAGAGCCCGAGTGCGATTGCAGGACACCTCTGGCAAGCGTGTCGAACTCAAGGACCTAGGCTGCGGTAATTACGAGCCAGTCGGCAAGTTGTGGTCGGGTGACTTTGTTCTCACGATCGAGAAGAGCGGCTACCGCGTGACTCGCGTCAGGACTCGCGCGGCCTACGGCGGACTTAACGGCAACTGCGCCGAATGGCGTGTCCTGTTCGGCGACAACGCGATTCCGCTCGTAAGATTGGGCGAGCCGGGACCCGACGAGATCTCCGCGACCCCTCCAGACGCGAGCGATACGGAGTGGGACCCGTGGTACAAGCCGACACGCGGCTGCGAGCAGAGTGAGTCGAGTTCGAGTTCGAGCTCCACCTCTGATGGTCCGACCTACGTGCCCGTCCCGCGGCCACCCTCCGTTGGGCCGAGTGATGCTGGCGACGGGGGTTCGTCAACGTGGCAACACCGTCGCCGATCACCGCGCAGGTTTTCAAGAGACGGCGGACGTCGACCGCAGACGCGTCGGGTCAGCGACAGCGGAGCACCATCAGATGCCGGGGACGGCGGTTGAATCCAGGCACGACAAGAAACTCCCAGCCCGAACTAGCCCGACAGCTTTCATCGCGATAGTCGTA
>JAUIKB010000977.1 GCA_030430975.1 Polyangia bacterium | reverse complement strand
CGGCAATGAGGCGAGCTAAGAGCGCGCGCCCCGGAGGATTCGAAACCGAGCCAAGTGCGGTTGCCTGCAACCGTTGGCGAGGTCCGAGATCCGAGGAGCTGTCGGTGCAGACCCCCGAAGGGGGTCAAACAAAGTTGCGCGCCCCGGAGGATTCGAAACGGAGGTAAGTGCGGCTGCTTGCAGCCGTTGCCGACGTCCGACATCCGAGGAGCTGCTGGCGAAGTGCGGCGATAGCCGCACGAGCAAAGTTGCGCGCCCCGGAGGATTCGAACCTCCGACCTGCGGATTCGAAGTCCGATGCTCTATCCAGCTGAGCTAGGGGCGCGGAGCCTGACGAGGCCGAGGCCGGCGCCAGATTCGCGGCGACTTTGCCTTGGCCGGGTCGGTTGAGTCAAGTCACATTGCGTGTGCTGGGACGCTCGCGTTGGCGCCGCGCGGTTAGTTGGTTATGACGGGCCATGGCCGATTCGACCGTCGACGCTGATGCTCAGCGAGTCAGTCGGCCATCGACGGGTTGGGACGGTTCTCTCGGCGATCCCGAGACGTGGCTGAAGGCCGCGTGCTGGCTCGTGATCGTACTGTCGGCGACGCAGATCCTGATGTTCTCCTTCGGCCGGGACCAGGGCATCTACGCCGCGGTGGCCGAGGGCATCGTTGACGGACGGATGCCCTACCGCGACGTGTGGGACTTCAAGCCACCGGGGATCTTTCTGATCTTCGCTCTGGCTCAGGCGTTGTTCGGAAAAACCATGCTGGGGGTGCGCATCCTAGAAGTGACCGGACTGATCGCCACCGTGTTCGCCTTCCAGCGGCTGGGTGGGGCGCTGACGGGTCGCCGGAGCGTCGGATTGATCGCGGCGGCGGTCGCCGCGCACGTCCACGCGCAGCTCGAGTTCTGGCACACCGCGCAGCCGGAGACGTTCGGGGGCTACCTGACGGTGTGGGCGCTCGCGTTGACGGTGACGCACGTCGCCGGTCCCCGTCGCTGGCGACGCTACGCCGTCGTAGGCGTGCTGTTCGGCGTGGCGTTCCTCTTCAAGCCGCCGCTCGGCGGTGGCGCGCTGGTTTGCGCGGCCTACGCCGCTCGACACGAAATGCTGACGTCCGGCAGTCGCAAGGCGGCGCTGAAACCGTTTGTGGTGATGGGGCTGTCGAGCCTCGCGCCGATCGCGTTGTGCGGCCTGTGGTTCGTTGCAAAGAGCGCGTGGACCGAGCTGTACTGGACGCTGTTTGTGTTCACCCCGGGCTACACCGCGCTCGGCTGGGAGAACTCGTCGGTGACCGGCATGTATTACCACGCGTTCACCGAGGGCTTTTTCAAGTACTCGGCGCTGCTGCCCGCAGGGGTCGTAGCAGCGATCGCGCTGCTGCCTGCCCACTTTCGGGAACGCGAAGGCGTGTTCTTGGTCGTCGGCGTGATCGCGATGCATCTGGCGGGCATTGCGATGCAGGGAAAGTTTTTCCCCTATCACTACGGCGCGACGCTGCCGCTGATCGCGTTCGTCTCAGCGATCGGGATTCGCAAGGTCTGGTCGCGGTGCACGCGCGGTGGCTTTGGAGGCGTGCTCGCGTTCTTTTCGTTTGTTGGGGTGTTGGTTGTGACGCGGAGCGCCGTCCGCGACGTGCCCGGGACGTATTGGCAGCGCACGGGTATCCGCATGCGCGCCCTACTGTCCGGCCAGGTGCTGCGCGACCGCAAGGTGCTGGACAAGCAGCTCTATTTTGTCGCCGACTACAATCTGCAGGCGGATCGCGACGTTGCGTTGGAGCTAAAGCGGTCAACTGAGCCCGGCGATCCGGTGTTCGTTTGGGGTTTCGAGCCGGCGATCTATTGGATCTCGGATCGACCTGCGGGGACTCGGTTCGTCTACAACGTCCCGCAACGCGTCAGCTGGGATCGCTCGAGGGCGCGCGCCGAATTGCTCAAAGATCTGGATCGGACCCGTCCCAAGATGTTCGTCGTTCAGCGCAACGACGTGTTTCCGTTCGTCACCGGTGACACGCTGGACTCGCGCGGAGCGCTCGGCACGTTTCCAGAACTCATGGCGGTTCTCCAGCAACGTTACGAACTCGTGAAACGGATCGAAGACTTCGACATCTACAAGAAGCGCGTCGCGCGCTCGGCATCACGAGGACGCTAGATGCCGGAACTGCCAGAAGTCGAAGTGACGCGGCGCAGGATCGCTCCCCACCTGATCGGACGCAGGCTGGCTCAGGTGCATACGACGGCCGACAGCTACTTCTTCGTGACGCCGCCGGCGAAGCTCAAGCGCGCCCTCAAAGGTCGAACCATCACGGAGCTTACCCGACGCGGGAAGTACATGGTCGCCGCGCTCGACAACGACGCCAGTCTGCTCTTGCATCTAGGTATGACGGGCCAGCTGTTCGTACGCGGCTCGTTTTCGCTTCGGCTCTTGTCGAGTACCTCGCGCGCGACGTTACCGCCCGAGCGACAGGTCGCGTTTGAACCGGACAAGCACACCCACATGCGTTTCGTGTTCGAGGACGGCGAGCCGGAAGTCCTGTTTCGCGACACGCGGAAGTTCGGCAAGGTGGAATGGATCGCGCCGGGTGCTTCCAACAAACGACTCGACAAGCTCGGAATCGACGGCCTCGACGCCACCGGTCCGGTACTGTTCGACGCCTCACGAAAACGACGAGTCGCAGCCAAGCTGCTGTTGCTCGATCAATCGGTCCTAGCCGGCGTCGGCAACATCTACGCGGATGAAGCCCTGTTTCTCACCGGGGTACGCCCTCAGCGGAAAGCGGCGCGCCTGACCAAAGCCGAGTGCTCCAAGCTGGCCGATTCGCTGCGCGCGGTGATGGAGCGGTCGATCGAGACCGGCGGCTCGAGCATCAGCGACTACGTGGCACCCGACGGCTCGGACGGCGGTTACCAAGACGAG
>JAUIKB010000976.1 GCA_030430975.1 Polyangia bacterium | reverse complement strand
GAGTCGCAGTAGTTGCCGTCGCTGCAATCTACGTCTGTCGCGCAGTCTCCAGGACAGGTGAGTCGAACGCCGTCGCATACAAACGGCGCACACGGCAGGTCGCCGGGGTCGCCGTCGCTCACCGGACTGCAGCTACCGGCGCTGCCGCTGAGGTTACACGCCCCACACGGTTCGTCGCAGGGACTGTCGCAGCACACGCCATCCACGCAGTTGCCGCTAATGCACTCAGGACCGTTGCTGCAGGCGTCGCCCTGAACCTTGGTGGCAGCACACGTTCCGTTGTCGCAGAAAGACGCCGCGGTGCAGTCTTCGTTGCCGCTGCAGCTGCTCGGGCACGTAGCTGCGGTTCCATCGCACAGGTACGGCGCGCATACCGGGCTACCGGGCTCAGCGTCGGCGATGACCGCGCAGGTTCCGACGACATCGCTCCCCGACGTTAGGTCGCAGCGGTCGCACGCTCCGTCGCAAGCCGTATCGCAGCAAAAGCCGTCAGCACATGAGCCGCTGACGCACTGGACGTTGTCCGTGCACGGCGCGGCCTGCGCGAGTTTCGGCACGCACCCGAGGGTTGCATCGCAGAAGTGCGTCGGAACGCAATCATCCGGTAGCTTGCAGGCGGTCGGGCAAGTGAGCAGCGCGCCGTCGCAAACGTAGCTTCCGCATAGCTCGGTGCCTTTGGCTTCAGGCGAACAGGTGCCCTCGCTTCCGTTCAAGTCGCAGGCGGCGCAGCCGTCATCGCAAGCCGTGTCGCAGCAGACGCCGTCGACGCAGTTGCCGCTGGTGCAGTCTGAACCTTCACCGCAGCCCGCGCCGTCGCCCAGCTTCGAAACGCACGTCGACGTGTCGCATCGGGAGTTGGCGTTGCAATCGGTGTTGCCGGTGCAGCTTGTCGGGCATGCGGCGTCGGCGCCGTCGCAGACGAACGGTGCGCAAGCCGGAGCGCCGAGCGCGCCCTGCTGCGCGATCGTGCAGATGCCCTCGACGCCCGGCAGGTTGCATGCGTCGCACGAGCCGGCGCAGGCCGTGTCGCAGCACACACCGTCGACGCAAAAGCCCGACGCGCACTCCGACGGTGTACCGCAGGCCTGCCCGACCAGCAGTCGGACGCTGACTGCGCCGCTTTGGAGCACCGAATTCATATCTGCCCCGGGCATGCCGAACGCGGCGTATTGGCCGCTGATCGCCACGCGCTTGCCGAACCCCGCGCCGACGGATCCGCTGTCGTCGAGCAGGCGCTGTTGTTGAGTCCAGGCGGTGCCGACGCGCCGAAACAGCGTTGCGGCTCCGAATAGCGGGCCGGATTGGAACTCGCTGACGATCGCCAAATCGCCACGGACCGCCACCGCGGTTCCGAACTGGGATGAGCCGGCGACGCCCGTCGGCACGAGCGTCTGTTCGAGCGACCAGGTGTTCCCAGCGCGTCGATACACGTGGGCGCGCCCCGCGGTACCAGTTGCCGTGCCACCGACCAGCAGCGTGTCGCCGTCCAGGCTGACGGATTGTCCGAAGCCTGCGGTCGATTCCGTGAGCACCTGCGCTTCGGTCCAGGTGGAGCCGGAGCGAGTCCACACGTTAGCGTTGCCCGCTGCGCCAAACACGAGCGTGTCGTTGTCGATATCGACCGCCGAACTCGGTGTGGCGATCGTTTGCTGCACCGACCACGTCGAGCCACTGCGAACGAACACGCGGACGAATCCACCTGAGCTGATGCGTCCGGCCACCGCCGTGTCGCCATCGATCGCGACGCCACGCCCGAACCACTGACCGCCGGTGGCCGACAGTTGCTCCGTCCAGGTCGTTCCGGTGCGATGAAAGATCGAAACCTTACCGCCGAAGCTGCCGCCGACGATGGCGTCATCACCGTCGAGGTCCACCGCCCCGCCGAAGAAGTCGTTCGTGGCGGGCACCGCGCGCGTGAGCTGTTGTTGCTGGTTCCAGGTGCTGCCCGATCGTACCCAGACGTAGGCGGCTCCTGCTGCGCTGGCTGCCCCGACGGCTTCGAACGGGGAGCCTGCGATCAGGGTGTCACCGTCCAGCCCTACGGATTCGCCGAGGTTCGCTGAGCCGATTTGTGTGTCCGGTAAGACCGTCGTCGAGTTGGTGAACGCCAGCTCTTCGACGTGCTGCGCCTGGGTTGGGGCGTCGTACGCTGCCTCAGTTCCACAACCGATCGCGGCGAGCAGCCCAGCTGCGGCGCTTCCCATCGTGACGACCCACCGCCTAGCGCTCGCTCTCATTGCCAGAGTCTACCGGAACCGCCACGCCACGCCTCGTCGCCTGGAGCCAATTAAGGTGTACCAGGCGGTACACCCCCCGCGCCTGCGAGCGCTGTTCGCGCAACTTCGACAGCACATATCCACGCGAGATACTTGACGCGGCGGGTGGGGGCATGCCGGGGCCCACGCCCACGGGATGGTTTTGGGGAGTTGGCTAGTAGGGTTCGGATATTGTTGGATAGTGCGCCGCAGAGAACAAATTTAGGGATTGTTTCTTATGGTGCATAGTCTGTCAGGCTGCCGAGGGTTGCGGGCCACGGCGATAGTGCCTTAAGCGTGGGCGAATGAAGCGTTCAATACATCGGATCACCCCATTTGTTGCTCTTGCCTGCGCAGCTGCGATTTCTATCGGCTGCGAGAAGAACGAAACCCCTAAGAGCGAGCCAAGTGCCGCCACTACGACGAAGGCTGCGCCGAACGATTCGGCCAAGGCGGCGAAGCCCGCTCAGGACACCAAGCCAGCAGGTAAGGCGACCCTGGCCGACATGAAGGGCAACTACGAGGTAGACGCGCCCCATTCGACCGTGGTGTTCCGGATCAAGCACGCCGGTATTTCGTACACGTACGGCACGCTGAACAACGTGACCGGCAAACTGACGATCGACCCCGACGTTTCGAAGAGCTCGATGGCGA
>JAUIKB010000975.1 GCA_030430975.1 Polyangia bacterium | reverse complement strand
ACAGGCAGCGACATGGTGTTCATGATGGAATCGTTCTGCGGTCACGGCTTCATGAAGGACGACCCCAGCTTGCAGTGCTATCGCGGTCCGAACACGCCGCTGTGGTTCGACGGGACGTGCATTCATCCGACGGTCGAGGGCCACGACGCGCTGGCCGGCCTGTTCATGGACGTCATCAACGAGTAATGGGTGCGGTTCGGTCCGAGATCACCTGACGGACACCCAGAGTAGAAACCCGCGGGCGGAGTCGGAGTCGGAACCAGGTGGTAAGTCGCTAAGTTTAAACCCGCCGCGAAGCGGCAGCGAGCCGACGCGGAGCCCGCGACGCAAAGAGCGTCGGAGTCGGGCCGAACTCGGAACCACGTGCTTAGCCCTTCGATAGACGCGCTATATCCTGAAGCAGTCGCTTCACCGCATCGTCGTCCGCCGACCGATAGAAGCCTCGGATCTCGCCCTTTTGGTCAATTAATACCAGGTGAGAACCGTGAAGGATGCCGAAGTGGTCGGCGTCCTTCTTAAGCTTGCCGTCGAGAGCCATCTTGAAGCCCTCGACGCTCGTCTTCTTGATGACTTCGAAGTCGCCGGTCAAGAACGACCAGTTCGCGGTATCGGCCTGGTTTTCCTTGGCGTATTCGGTGAGCACTTTGGGCGTGTCGGTCTCCGGATCGACGCTCACGCTCACCAGATGAAACTCGAGGTTCTTGGCGGCGCCTTGCGCTTGGACCTCCCGCATCTTCTTCGTCATGCGCGGGCACACCGTCGGGCAGCTCGTGAAGAAGAAGTTGGCGAGCCAGACCTGCCCTTTGAGCTGCTCCGGCGTAAACGGCTTGCCCGCCTGATCGGTGAGGCTGAACGTGCCGATCGATCCGAGCTTGGGCAGGTCCGGCTGTGGTGGCGTGCGTTTGCAGCCCACACAGGCCGTGAGCGCCACTGCTATGAGCATCCCAAGAGCTGAACGACGAGTCACTTCCAGCACTTAACGCCGCCCGGGCGTCTCTGCACGCCTCGATGCTGCGACAAACCAGCGCATCGGACGGCGGCCGAAACCGCTTGCTGTCTCCCTGGATTGGGTGTAGCAGGCCAGCACACATCGACACACCTGCGCAGGTGATACCTGCTCCCGTGTCGGTTGGGAAAGGAACGCTGCTATGCGACGCCTACGAAAACTCCTCGAACGTCTTCGCCTGCCGATGCCGGCACTGGCCTAATCCGGTCGCTTGCGACTGGCTTGCTTATCCACGCCACTCTTATCCAGTCCAGTTGTGCATATTCGTCTGCGGTTCTGAGCGCCTCACATCTTAACCCTGCTGCCGTAGACGCTTGTTGGAACACTGCTCGACTGACTTCCTTAGGTTTCTTTACTTCAGCTTCGGTGCTCGAAGCCTTCCTTAATCGACTTGATTCGGTTCGCTGACGGCGCGAACGTCGCCGTCACGCGATACCGTGAGAGTCCGACTTAAAGCTGCGCTGAGGACGCTGGGGCCGGCTCTGCTCGTCGCCTGCGCCTTGGCCGTCTACGCGACGCAGGCGATTCTCGAACGCGCGGGCGGTGTGGCCGTGCCGCTCGACGACACGTTCATCCACTTCAACTACGCGCGCCGGTTCGCGGAGCTGCATCCGCTTACGTACTCGCCCGGCGGTCCGCCGACGTCTGGCGCCACGAGCCTGCTGTGGGTTATTGCGCTGGCGCCGTTTTGGCTCGTTGGCTTTCGCGGCGAGTCGTTGATCTGGGTGAGCTGGGCGCTGACCTGGACGAGCTTGGCGCTGCTCGCGGTGGAGGCGCGCCGCGCCACCCTGGGGTTCACCGACGCCCGCTTCGCGTGGATGGCCAGCGTGTTGGTGCTGTGCTTTGCGCCGTTTTGTTGGTTTGCCGGAAGCGGCATGGAGGTCGTGCCGTTCGCGTGGCTGCTGGTCAGGACAGCCACCCGCGCGTCCGAATACGTGGAGGGCTCTGAGTCGGTGCGGCCGGGGGAGTTGGCTGCTCTCGGCTTGTTGACGCCGCTGCTCAGGCCTGAAGGTGCGCTGGCGACCGCTATGGTAGTGCTCGCGCTGATCGTGCGCCGGCGCGCGCGCGCCGATGGCGAACGCATGGACAAGAGGTTGTTCGCGCGCTGGCTGGCGATCGCGACATCCGGACCGCTGCTGTCGCCGCTGCTTTATTGGCTGCTGACGGGGAGCCCCGTAAGCAACACGGCTCGCGCGAAGCTGCTGAGCACCAGTCCGTACGCGACCTGGGCGAGCATGAAGCCGACGCTTAGTTACCATCTCGAAGTTTTCTACAAGACGCTTCTGAACGGCGAGGTGTGGGCCGATCGGCTGATTCCGACGGGGGGCCGCTGGGTCGCGGTGGCCGCGCTGGTCTCGCTGGTCGCGATCGGTTTGGTCAAGCGACGTCGGTATCGAGCTGGGATGTTGCTGCTCATCGCCTTCGCAACGTTGGCGCCGGTGACTTACGAAACGTTCTTGGTGAACCGACTGCGTTACCTGTGGCCGTTCGCTGGAGCGTGGCTCATCGGGATGGTCGCTGGTGCCGAGTTGATCGGGCAGGCATGTGCGCGCCTTCACCGCCACGCGTTGGAATTACGCTGGGCGGTGGGTGCGGCGCTGGCGTACTGCCTCGCCACTCAAATCCCTTCGACGGTCGAGGACTTGGCGGTGAGCTCCGACGCCATCAAGCGCCAGCAGGTCGCGCTGGCGTACTGGGTCCGTGACAATACCGACCCGGAAGAACTCATCGGTGTCAGCGACGCCGGCGCGCTCGCGTACCTTTCCGGTCGTCGCACGTTTGATGTGATCGGCCTGACGACGCCCGGACAAGCGGTGACGTATCGCCACGGCGGCGGAACGCGCTTCGAGAATTTCGAGCGGATGCCCCGCGCGTCGCTGCCGGATGTGCTGGTTGTGTATCGCGAG
>JAUIKB010000974.1 GCA_030430975.1 Polyangia bacterium | reverse complement strand
TCCGAAAAGAACAGGTTCACCGTCGCGGCACCGCCGGTGCCGCCGGTCGCACCAGTGCCGCCGGTCGCACCCATGCCGCCCGCGGCTCCAGTACCGCCCGTGGCTCCAGTACCGCCCGTGGCGCCGGTACCCCCGGTACCCCCCGCAGCGCCTGCACCGCCGGTCGCACCTGTTGCACCCGTTCCGCCCATGGCTCCCGCGCCGCCCGTCGCACCGGCACCGCCGGTCGCTCCGCTGCCGGCACTGCCGCCAACTCCAGCCGCAGCGCCGACACCCGCGGCAGCACCGACGCCGCCGACGCCGCCGGCGCCAGCGGTACCACCAGCTCCGCCGACGCCAGCTGCCCCCTGACACTGACCAGAGGTCTGGTAGCTGCTGAGGACCGCGGCACAGGCGGGGAACGGCTCCGACGCGCTCTGCGCTTGCTGAAGCTGACTGTCGCATCCGGGTTGAGCCGAGCTGTCCAAGCTGGAGCAGCAGAGCTGGAGGCGACCACAGTCGTTGAGGCCCGAGTCACCGCTGGAACTGCAACCGGTTGCCACAAGTAGGGCTGTCAATGCAAACAGTCGACCGAAACGTGAGGCGTCAAAGAGAGTGGGGCGAAGCATGGCGCGGACCGTAGCAGCCGCCCGCGCACAGGCAACGGCGTTCCGCAGCCCGGCGAAATTTGCTAAACGGAAACTGAACACCCGGCGGGGCGTTCGTTGTGCCGAGCCGCTATTTAACGAAGTTGAGCAGTAGGCGGGGAAGATCCCGCCGGGTCGTTACGTACCAAGGCCTTTTCGCTACTCGGGTACGTGTCCGGTCCGGAGAGCCGAGCCGTGGCATGCCGGCGCCACCGAATCTAGCTTCGCTAGGGCAGCGACGAGTTCATGGGTCTAGGGAATCCGTACACTGAGAGCGTAGCGTCAAGCCGGTACGGCCGCGAAAATGGTCAAATGACGCGCGCATGAAGCGATCGTTCATTGCAAACTGATACGTGACGAGGCCCACCGCGACACTGTCGGGCAACGGCGGCGTCGACATATACGTAGTCGCCTCCTGCCACGTCTCATCATTTACCTCGCGATAATAAAGAGAGATACTCTGACCGATGCGACACATCCGAAGCAACACGCTGTTGTAGTTAACGTTCTGCTGCATGCCTTGAGACGCTCCCGCAATCGTGGCCTGGTACCTTACGCCGATCTCGTTGAGACCGCGACCGATCGAAAGCATGTAGTTCTGCGGCCCGTTGGCGGCGTCAGGGTTGCGAATCATCAGACCGGCACCGGTGAACTGAGCCGCACCGTTCAGTGGCGCAGCGGGGTTTTCGAGCGATGACGCCGTAACGTGCGTTTGGATGACGAAGTTCCCGTTCAGACCGCCCAGTTTGAAATAGCCGAATCCCTCGTCCGAGTTGAACCAAGGATTGTTGGGTTCTTGCTCGACCGTAAGTTGACCCGGCGAGCTCACGCCGTGATCGTACGTAACCGCGGCTCCGTTCACGACGTCCCAACACACGTCCGTCGACGGGTCGTCGAAGTCGTCGTCTAAGGCGCATCCCGCGGAGCCAGCTGAACCGCTCGCGCCACCGGCACCCGCAGTCGCGCCCGTCCCGGCCGCTCCGCCGGCCACGGCACCCGACCCCCCCACGCCGGCGCTCGAGCCGCCTAAGCCAGCCGAACCACTCGCGCCACCAGCCGAACTGCCGCCGGTCGTTCCTCCACCCGCGCCCGCGCCGGACGAACCGCTCGTGCCGCCTGCGCCCGTTTGGGTACTGAAGTCATCTCCCCCGCAAGCAACCGTCACGGCGATCGCGCTGATCCCAAGGACCAGACGTTCGAGACTCAACCTCATCGCCAAAGTGTCGCATACGAGGTCCCGCGGGTCGAAAAGTTCGAACCGCGACCCGAGGACACTGATTACTGCTCATTATTCAAGCCGTTGACTCACGTCACGACCAGCCGTGCCGCCCCGAAAGCGGCTGAGCAACTGGATCAACGTCGCGTCACTATCGCCGCACGCAGGTTTGGCGAGCTTTTGTCGGCAGCCGGGCGATCATCTTTCCGGTCTTCATCACGTAGCCGGCGGGACATTCATGGCGGTAGCTCTTCACCGTCACGCGCGCGAACCGTTGGTCTGCCGGAATGATGTTGCGGCAGTTGAGCTTCATATTCACGGCAATGTTACTGCCAGCCGTTTTCACATCCGACTCATGCGGCAATCCGGGCTTGTAGCAACTCGTCTTCGCCTTGAACGAGGTTTTGAAGCGCCTTTTTCCAGCCAGACACGAGTCGACAAGCTCTTGCACCTTTGCCACCCGGATACGTGGATACGTCTGACGATGAACCCGGTGCTTGCCTACCTTCGCGGGAACACTGATCCGATACTGCTCATGCGGCCCGTCCACCGACACAAACGACTGGAGGTCGTAGCCTGACGGACACCGATACTCGATCTCAGCGTTTCTGAGCGCCACGTACCCTTTGAGCTCGTACATGTTTGACGAGATCTGAACCACCTTGTTTTGGTCCAGCGTCACCACACCGTGATGCTTCGTCACCAGCTTATGCCCGAGCGCCGCGCTAGCAAGTAGTACGACGACGCCGGCAGCAGCGAGAACGCGGTACCCACCTCGAAGCGCCCTCATGGCTTCCTCGTGCAGACGGTAGGAGCCTCCGACCCGACGGTCTTAACCACCGACGTCTTGTTGGTCCCTTGGATCACGAACCCAGCCGGACACTTGTGAAGGTATTCAGCCGGCTGAACGCTAGTCACCGTCTCCAATTGGTCGCATCTCAGCTCCACAGTCGCCGACGCCTGCTTCCGCCTGCCCGTCCCCGAACACTCCCACTCCAAGTCGTATGGCAAGTTGCGTAACACCGTCCTTTTTTTTCCAGGTGGGCAGAGCGCTTGCGCACCGGCGCCGCTTCGG
>JAUIKB010000973.1 GCA_030430975.1 Polyangia bacterium | reverse complement strand
CGCCCTGCCTGCTCGTACTTGCCCTGGCGTGCCAACAGGTTCGCCTGAACGAGCAGCTTCTCGGGATCGCCCGTCGGTCCGGTTCCGGTCGCCCCGGGCCTGGCGGAGGCCGCCGGCTCCGTCGCGTCGGAGACATCGGTCAGCTGGGCGTTGAGGTCGGAGACCTGCTGGGCGGAGAGCGTCGATCGACGGCTCGCCCCCACCGACAGGGTCACGCGCTGACCCGGGTCTAGGCTCAAAGCGGTTTCGCCGGCCGGCCTCGGCCCGCGCCGCTCGACCAACACGCGACCTTCGGCGACGCTGACCTCGACGTTGCCGCTCTGACGACTGACCTCGAAGACGGTGCCGCGCACACGTGCCGCGACTTCCGGGGTCTCCACCACGAACGCGCCGCCGCCCAGGTCCTTGGCATGCACGACGGCCGATCCCGACGTCATCGTCAGTACGGTCGAGCACTGGGTGTTGACCTTCACATGGACATCGCTGTCGCTTGAAGCCACGACGTACGCGAGGGATCCGAAATCCAGCACGCGGCGGGTGCCGTTGTCCGTTGTTTTCGCCGGGTGCGTGGAAAAAGATTCGCAGCGTTTCGGGACGATGGGCGGCGTGTTTGGCGGCGGCGTTTGCGCTGTGTCGTGCGCCGTCGGCGCGGCGGGCTGGGCCGGTTCACGCGCCGCGACGGTGAGCACGCCGTAGCCGCCGACGATCGCAGCTAGCGCCAGCGCTGCTTGGGTCGCGATGCGTTTGGGACGCGACCACTTGAGCTCACGGGCACCTTGAACGCGAACCGCATCGACGACCCGCGACTCAGCTGCGGGACTGAGCGTTTCGGCTTCGTCCCGCATCGCCGCTCGAAGGCGGCTGCGGAACCGTTCGTCGAGTTGTTCAGGCATCGTCGACGCCCTCTAGCAGCTCGCGTAAATACGGGTCGGCGGCCGCCTCAGCCTTGAGCGCTTTTTGCGCGTAGAAGATCCGCGACCGCGTGGCCGACACCGACGCACCGGTCATCTTGGCGATGGCGCGCACGTCCATGCCCTCGAAAGCCCACAGTGAGAACGCGATGCGTTTCTTTGGCGCGATGTCTTCGAGCACCGCACGAATTCTGCGCACTTGTTCGGCGCGGGTGGCGCCGTGGTCCGGTCGCTCGCGGCTGGTGGGCTCCGTGTCGGCCTCTGAGCGAAACCGCACCCACGCGGTTGGGCGCATCGCGCGCCTCGCGACCTGCACCGTGATGCCACCGACGAACGTCGACAGCGCGCTGTCGCCGCGAAATCGCGGCAGCGCTCTGCAGAGTTCTAAGAAAACTGTTTGCACAAGATCTTCCAGGTCCTCTCGCGGGCCGAGCAAACGACGCAGCAGTCGCGTGACGCGCGGCAGCTCGCTTCGTGCGATTGCTTCCAGTGCGGTCGGATCTCCGGCTTTTGCGGCCTCGATGGATGCGGGGGTCGGTGTGTCGGGCGCGTCCTCGGTTGGCCGGGACGGGCTCTTCACAAGTTGTAAGTCGCGCGAGACCACCGGGATGATGAAGGATACCTCGGCTAGAGCCCGACCCAACCCAAGCCGAGACGAGAAATCAGGCTGATTCGACCCTCGTCCAAGGTGAGATCGCCGCGCGAAAAAAACCGCTTGGTGGCCGGCGTCGCCGAGAGCCCAGCGTCCGCGATCAGCCCAAATCCCGCGAATAGTTCCAGCCGGCCGGTCGCGACCGCCCCAAGCCACAGGGCGGCGCGATCGTCGTCGGCGGTTGCGTTTTGCAGCTGGGCGTGAACAGAAATCCAGGTAGCTCCACCCTCGACGGCGCCGCCAAAGGACCACGCATGGCGGCGCCATAGGATGCCGACCCGCGCGCCGGCCTCCGTGCGTTGGTACTCGGCGTCGGTGGGGTCAGTGCGGCTGTCGCTTCCAAAGGCGGCCGCGCGAACACCCAGCGTGAGCCAGACGTCGTCGTCTTGTTGAAACTGCAGGTCGGCGCCGATCCAGGGCTGCCACAGCGTCACGTCGCCGTCGATGGCGGCGAACAGTTGAGCACCTGCGTGCAGGGCGAGGTCGACGTCGTCGGGTTGTGGGCGAAGAGCGGGTGAAGGCTCGGGCGGCTCGGGTCGGCGCGGTCGACCGTCCGGCGGCGTTTCGGAAGGTGAGTCCGGTAGTACGACCTTGGTTTCGGCAGTATCGTCGTGGCCCGCCAACTCCAGAAGCTCAAGCGCGACCAGCGCAACGGCGTACGGCGAGCGCCCGGCCTTCTCAGGCGACAGCTGTCGCACCAAGGCGGTGTTCGTGGCGGGACGGAAGACCCGCACCGTTCCGTTTTGGATATCCAACACCACGACGAAGGGCTGGGCCCACGCGCGGCTGCGCTCGATCACGTCCGCGTCCACCAGTCGGGGCGGAAGCGTTCGCGCTCTCACGTCGGAAACCAGCGTTGAACGCAGATGTGCGGCTACTTGGGTGTCGGCAGGGGTCGTGGTTACCAGCGCGACCGGTTCGGCCCCGGCGTGCACCGTGATCAACATGAGCGCCGCGCCCGAGCAGAGCGCCCAGGCTCTTCGAAGACGGCAACCCAAGCTCACACCGCATCCTACTTGGCCTTTGGCGTTTGCGGGACAGTCAGATAGAACGAAGGGGTGATCAGCACGGCGATCAGCAGACTAGCTGTTGTCGTAGGAGTGGCGGCCTGCGGCGTCTCGGCCTGCGCGCAGACCGATCAGGAGCTGTTCACCGACGTGCCGCGCGATGCGGGGCTCGACGCGCGCGCCGGCAACGGGGGCGTTGCCGGAACCGGCGGGGGGACGAGCGGCGCGGGCGGCAGCAGCGCGGGGACCGGTGGCGTTGAGCCTCAGGCGTGCAAACCGCAGTTTTGTCCCGGTGCGTTTGGAACGCCGTGCTGCATTACGTTTGAAGGGCCGTGCGGGGTTGACATGGGAAGT